>NZ_JBSXMU010000061.1:0-23102 GCF_054073225.1 Teichococcus aerofrigidensis | reverse complement strand
GGTCAGGATGCGCCGCGCCCCGCCGGGCGGCAGCGGCGCCCCCGCCGGCTGGCCGGCGGCGGTGCGCCCGTCCAGTGCCAGGCGGGTGCCACCGATGGCGGCCAGGTCGGCATGGCGGAAGGCGTAGCCGTCCACGGCGCTGTTGCGGAACGGCGGCAGCGGGCGCGGGGCGTGGAGATCGCCGGCCAGCACCCGCCCCTGCGCCGCCAGGAGCGGCACCCGCTCCGACCCGCCCGGTGCCGGCACCCGGGCGAGGATCATTGCCGCCGCGGCCTCCGGGGCCAGGAGCCTGTCGTCGGCGGCGAAGCAGTCGTCCGTCAGCCCGGCCATGGCGCCGCGTAGCGCAGGACCAGGGCGGCGGCGCCCGCGATATCGTCGAGCGCGGCATGCGGCAGGCCGCCCGGCGGCGGCGCATCGGCGGCCACGGCACGGATGGCCGGGTCCTCGGGATGCAGCCAGGGCTTGCCGTTGGCGGCCCGGAACACCTCGATCTTGGGATGCCGCTCGCGCTTGAAGCCCTCGATCAGCACCAGATCGACCGGGTCGAGCCGGGCGAGGAGCGCGGCCAGGGGCGGCTCGGGGGCGCCGCGCAGCTCGGTCAGCAGCGCCCAGCGCCGCGCCGAGGCGACCAGCACCTGATGCGCCCCGGCCTGGCGGTGGCTGTGGCTGTCCTTGCCCGGCTGGTCCAGGTCGAACTCGTGATGCGCGTGCTTGAGGGTGGAGACGCGGAGCCCCTGCCCGGTCAGGTGCGGGATCAGGCGGGTCAGCAGGGTGGTCTTGCCGGCGCCGCTCCAGCCGGCCAGTCCGATCAGGCGCATACCGCCGGCTTATCGCAGGATGCGCGCCGCGCAAAGCGGCGGCTCGGCGGCGGCGGAGCGCTTCATGCCGGACGTCGCGCCTCGTCCCCGAGTTCCACCGGCTCCGGCTGCGCGGGGGCGGGCTGCGGCTCGGGCGGCGGCTGCCGCGCGGCGGAGATCCGCTCCAGGCGCGCCGCCAGCTCCGGCGCCTCCATCAGCAGGCGATGGAAGCTCCCCGCATCCAGCTCCAGCAGGTGGCAGAAGCTGGTGGCCCGGGCGCGGCCGCGCCGGCGCGAGGGGCGCAGCAGCTCCGCCTCGCCCAGCACGTCGCCATGGCTGAGCGCAAGGGAGAGGCCCTCCATCTGCAGCTCGACCTCGCCGCGGCTGATGAAGAAGACCGAGCCGGCGCGCTGGCGGCGGCGGTAGATCCATTCCCCCGGCACGGCGAAGCGGATGGTCACGCTCATCGCCAGGTCGTGCAGCAGCGCGTCCTGCAGCCCGGCGAAGAGGGGGAATTCCTCGATCCGCTTGTCGAGCCCGGCCTGGATGTTGAACTGCAGCGGCCGCGCCACCTGCCGCCGCAGCAGCTCGAGCCCGCGCACCAGCTCGTCGTACAGTTCCTCGCCGACCAGCGATTCGTGGCGGAGCTGGCTGTATTCCTCCGCCTCCAGCCGCAGCCCGACCTGGCGCAGGATGCGGGTCTCCAGCGCCTCGGCATAGCCGGGATACTGGATGCGCAGCGTCTCCATCGCATCCTCCAGCAGATCCTCGCGCCGGCCGACGATGTCGGAGACCACCTCGGTGACGCGGTGGCCCAGCACCGGCTCCATGCGGCGGCGCATGAAGCGGGTCATGGAGCGGGAGACGAGATGCGTCAGCAGCAGCATCTCGAAACGCTCGGCCATGCAGTGCATCAGCGGCGTGTCGATGCGGAAGCGCCGGTGCAGCGCCTGCGCCAGATGGAAGCGCAGGCTCGGCTGCAGCCGCTTGCGCGCCGCCTGGAGGTAGCCGAAGCGGCCCTCGCTGCGGGCGCCGTCGATCATGCTCTCGGCGTTCCAGAGCAGGTTCTCCATGACGCGGCGCGACAGGCCCTGGTCCTGGAACATCTCCGCCAGCAGCGAGCGCTCCTGGCTGGCGAAGGTGATCAGGCCGAGGATGACGCGGTCGCGGTCGCCGATCGCGGTGTCGAAGGTGTTGGCGGCGGTCTCGACCTTCACGCGGCGGTCGTAGAGATCGACCACATGCGCCGTCGCCGGGGCCGAGAAGCCGAGCTCCACGGCGGTGCCGCGCAGCTTGTCGCGCACCTCGCCAAGCCCGATGGCGACGACCTGGTTGCGCAGCGCCTGGTCGGCCGGGGAGAGGCGGTCCAGCTTCAGCGCATGCACCAGGAAGCGCAGCGTGGTGCCGTTCACCAGCAGGGTGGACAGCACGTAGCCGGTGGCCAGGATGGCGACGAACTGCTGCACCTCGCGCGGGACGGCGCGGTTCTCGGTGACGGAGAGGGCGAGCGCCAGGGTGATGGCGCCGCGCAGCCCGCCCCAGAGCATGGTGACCTTGAAGGGGTTGGGCACGCGTTGCGCCAGCCGGCCCCATTCCAGCAGGGGCAGGGCGCCGAACAGCACGGCGGCGCGCGCCGCCATGGCCGAGGCGATGACCACGCCGATCAGCACCAGGTCCCATTGCTGCATGCCGAGCATCAGGCGCGGCACCAGCATCGAGGCCATCACGAAGACCAGCGAGCTGGCCCAGAAGGCGAGCTGGCCCCAGACATCCTGCAGGTACTGCCAGCTCTGCGGCCGCACCGTGGAAGGGCCGACGGCGCTGACCGTGAGGCCCGCCGCCGCCGCGGCGACCACGCCGGAGAAGTCGAGGTACTCGTCGCAGAGCAGGTAGGCGATGTAGGGCAGCGCCAGGGTGAGCGTGACCTCGGCGGTGCGGTTGTTGCCGAGGAAAGGCAGCGCCGCGAGCATGGCCCGCGCCAGCACGAAGCCCACCGCCAGCCCGCCGGCGAAGGAGGAGACGAAGGTCAGCGTCGCCGCCGCGAAGGACATCGGGTGCTGGCCGGTGAGCTGCGACAGCAGGATGGTGAAGATCGAGATGGCGGCGGCGTCGTTCAGCAGGCTCTCGCCCTCGACCAGCCGCGTCAGCCGGCTGTTGGCGCCGATCTCGTGAAAGATGCCGACCACGGCCGAGGGGTCGGTGGTGGCGACAATGGCGCCGAGCATCAGGCAGGCGGTGAGCGGGACGCCGGCCAGCGGCGCCAGGGCGTAGCCGATGGCCGCCGTGGTCACCACCACCGCCACCACCGCCATCACCAGCACCGGCGCCCAGTCCCGCGCCAGGCGGCGGACGTCGATCGACAGGGCGCCATGGAACACCAGGAGCGGCAGGAAGATGTAGAGGAAGACCTCGGCGCTCACCGGGAAGCGGGCCACGGCCAGCGCCGCCTCGTCGAGCGGAGCGGTGACGGTCGGGCTGTTCAGCACCAGCGTCGCCCCGCCGCCCAGCAGCACGCCCACCACCGCCAGCAGCACCGTGCTGGACAGCATCAGCCGGTTCGCCAGCGGCTGGATGGCGCTGACCACGATCAGCAGCATGGCGATGGCCAGCAGGGTATGGGGCAGGTCGTTCAGCATCGGTCCACTCGTCTTGCCCGCCGCGCGCCCCCGAAGGGTCGGCGCCACGTCCGGCGGACCGGCATGGCGGCGGGTTGTGGCGGGTATAAGGCGCCGCGGTGCCGCCGTCCGGCACGTTTTGTGTCGCGATGCAATATGACATCCTGCCGCGCCGGGGCGGATGACCGCGCCGGCCGGACCCAGGGCCGGACCCAGGGAGCGGGTCAAGGAGCGGATCATGGGAACACAGGCGCTGCGCGGCGCGGCGATCAGCTTCGAGGCCGATCCGTTCCTGGCCGCCCCCGGTACCGCCCCCGGTACCGCCCCTGGGGCCGCCCCCGGTACCGCGCTGCGGCACTGGACGGATGCGCTCATCGTCCTCGAAGCGGGCCGCATCCGCTCGGTGGGCGACTGGTCGGCTGCCGCGGCGGCGGCGCTGGCGGCGGAGGGCGTGCCCGTCACCCACCACCGCGACGCGCTGATCTGCCCGGGCTTCATCGACGCCCATGTGCATTACCCGCAACTGCCGATGATCGGCGCGCATGGCGAGCAGCTGCTCGGCTGGCTGGAGCGCCACACCTTCCCGACCGAGGCCGCCTTCGCCGATCCGGCGCATGCCGCGCGGGTGGCGGAGGCCTTCCTCGACGCGCTGCTGGCCGCCGGAACCACCACGGCGGCGGTCTACTGCACGGTGCATCCGCAATCGGTCGAGGCCTTCTTCGCCGCCTCGGAGCGGCGCGGCACCCGCATGATCGCCGGCAAGGTGCTGATGGACCGCAACGCGCCGGAGGCGCTGCGCGACACGGCGGAGGGCGGCGTGGCGGATTCGGCGGCGCTGCTCGACCGCTGGCACGGACGGGGGCGCCAGCTCTATGCCGTGACGCCGCGCTTCGCGCCGACCTCGAGCCCGGCGCAGCTCGCCGCGGCCGGGCGGCTCTGGCAGGCGCATCCGGGCACCTACATGCAGACGCATATCGCCGAGAGCCCGGCCGAGGTCGCCTGGGTGCGCGAGCTCTTCCCCGAGGCCGCCGACTATCTCGACGTCTATCGCCAGGCCGGGCTGACCGGCCCGCGCGCCATCCTCGGCCACGGAATCCATCTCTCCGAGGCCGAGTTCTGCCATTGCCACCGCAGCGGCACGGCCCTGGCCCATTGCCCGACCTCCAACACCTTCCTCGGCAGCGGGCTGTTCCGGGCCTTCGAGGCCAGGCGTCCGGCGCGGCCGGTGCGGCTCGGCCTCGGCACCGACATCGGCGCCGGCACCAGCCCGTGCCAGCTGCGCAGCATGGGCGAGGCCTACAAGGTCGCCCGCCTCGGCGGCCATGACCTCACCGCCCTGCAGGCCTTCTACCTGGCGACGCGCGGCGGCGCCGAGGCACTGTACCTGGAGGACCGGATCGGCAGCCTGGCGCCGGGGATGGAGGCCGATCTCGTCGTGCTCGACCTCAAGGCCACGCCGCTGCTGGACTTCCGCCTCGGCTTCTGCGACGGAATCGAGGAGGTGCTCTTCGTGCTGATGACGCTGGGCGACGAGCGGCTGGTGCGCGCCACCTACGTGTCCGGGACCCTCGTATCCGGGACCCTGGCCGCCGGCGGGGCCGGCTGAGCCGCGACATTTCCCACGCCGCCGCCGCAACCGTCACGCGGCCCGGATGTTGTTCCGCCGTCGGCTGGGCCTTGGCCGCGCCAGCCCCACCCCAACGGCGGAGACCCGGCACATGGGCATCATCTGGACCATCATCATCGGCTTCCTGGCCGGTATCGTCGCGAAATTCCTGATGCCGGGCCGCGATCCCGGCGGCTTCATCATCACCACCCTGCTCGGCATCATCGGCGCCGTGGTCGCCACCTATCTGGGGCAGGCGGTCGGCTGGTACCGGGCGGGGGAAGGGGCAGGATTCATCGGCGCGGTGGTCGGCGCCGTCATCCTGCTGGCGATCTACCGGGCCGTGGCGGGCCGTCGCGCCGTCTGACGGCACTCGCCGCCCGCTGGCGGATTGCGGAAGGCTCCGGGAGGACTGTCCCGGAGCCTTTTTCCTGTCCGCCCCGCGGCGGCGCAGCGCGTTTCGAGGGGAGAAGCGCTCGCAGCCACGTGATGGAACCTTTCCGCGCCGGCCCTTTTGGACAAGGCGCGGGCCGCCGGAACGGCCGGCCATGCCAGGACCCGCGCAGGACCGAACAGCCGGCAAGGAACTCCGCCCATGCCCCGACCGCATCACCGGACCGCTGCCCTCCTGGCGGGACTCCTGTTGCTGATGCCGGCCCTGGCCACGGCGCAGCAGGCCGGCGGGGTGGGCCGCACCTACGATCCGGAGCAGGAGGCCCAGGCGGCGCCGGTGCCGACCACCTGGTGGGACATCCTGCCGCGCGAGGCGGCCGCGGCCGCGATCGCCGCCGACCGCGACTATGTCGAGGGCATGCGGCCGCATCACGCCGGCGCCCTGACCCTGGCGCGGGACTATCTCGCCGATCCCGACGCCGCCAGCCCGGTGCTGAAGCACCTGGCGCAGGCCATCATCACCAACCAGGGCTTCGAGATCCTGCTGCTCGATACGGTGGCAGAGCAGCTGCGGCATCCGCCCACCGACCTCTTCGCCGGGCTCGTGATCCGTCCCGTCGGCGTCGAGGGGCTGGGCCCCTACAACCACCATATGCATGCACCCGCGCCCGGCCCCCTGGCGGCGCTGAACGGCGGGGCGCCGATCTCGGCCCGGGACGTGCGCTTCGCCAAGGAGATGTCCGTCCATCACCAGGCCGCCGTGCGGATGGCACGGGCGTACAATGGCCAGCCCGAGGCGCGGAACGACTTCCTGCGCCTGCTGAACGTCAACATCCTGCGCGACCAGACGCAGGAGATCGCCGTGATGCGGGGTGTCATCGACGCCTATCCGGGCGATGCCTCGGCCATCACGATCGACCCCGACCGGATCCCCGGAATGCAACACATGCAGCGGCATGCCAGCCATGGCTGAGGCCGCGGGCGTCTTGTCAGAAAACCGCCATTCTCCCTGTTGACGAGATGCGACGCCCCCCATAAAAGCCCGTCCACGCCGTTCGGCGTTTCGCCTCCTTGCCCAGGTGGTGGAATTGGTAGACGCGCTGGCTTCAGGTGCCAGTGACCGCAAGGTCGTGAAGGTTCGAGTCCTTTCCTGGGCATATCTCCTCTCCGGCTCCTGGCCGGTTCCGGAAAGGCCGGTGACGGAATGGCGAAGGGAAGCACCCTGTTCGCGCCGAACGCCATGATCAAGCTGCACAGGCATGACCTGCCGCCCGATCTTCGCCTGGGCCCGGTCGTCGCGATCGACACCGAGACCATGGGCCTCGACCCCCGGCGTGACCGCCTCTGCCTCGTACAGCTCTCGGCCGGCGACGGCACGGCGCACTGCGTGCAGATCATCCCCCCCGCCCTGGGCGGCCGCGGCGCGGACTGCCCCCATCTCAAGGCCCTGCTGAGCGATCCCGGCACGGTCAAGCTGTTCCACTTCGCCCGCTTCGACGTCGCCATCCTGCGCGCCGCGCTCGGCGTGGAATGCGCTCCGGTGCGCTGCACCAAGATCGCCGCCAAGCTGGTCCGCACCTTCACCGACCGGCATGGGCTGAAGGATCTCTGCCGCGAGCTACTCGGCGTCGAGATCTCCAAGCAGCAGCAATCCTCCGACTGGGGCGCGCCGGAGCTGACGCCCGAGCAGCTCGCCTATGCCGCCTCGGACGTGCTGCACCTGCACGCGCTCTGGGCCAAGCTGGAGGGGCTGCTGCGGCGGGAGGGCCGGCTGGATCTTGCCGAGGCCTGCTTCCGCTTCCTGCCGGCTCGCGGCGCGCTGGACCTGCTCGGTTATGACGAGCCCGATATCTTCGCCCACTGAGTTCACCCGCTCAGCAGGCACGGCGCGCGCTGCGCAATCGCGGCAAAAGTTTGGCATGGTTTTTGTTTGGGGGAGGCCGCCTGACGCGTTGACCCGACCCGGAGCCAGCCCCATACAGGCGGGGTGACGTCGTCCCTGCCCTTGTCCACCGCGTTCCTGGCCCTCCCGGCCGCCTTTGGCGGCAGGGCTATGCGTGGCTGGCAGACAGGCGAAGCCGGCCCGTGACCCCGTCGAATTCCCCGCGCGACAGCCTCGCGGGCCCGCGCCGTGAGCCTGGCGCGAGCCGCAGCCGGGCGCTCGAGCCCTCGCGCGCGCGGGTGGCGATGACCGCCCGCAGCCTGGCGCGGCGGCGGATCCTGGTCCGGCTGGCCCGCTGGCTGCTGCCGCTCGCCGCCCTGGCCCTGCTGGCGGCGGTGGCGCTCTGGCCGGAATTCGAGGGCGCCGAGGATCGGGGCCGCCTCGCCTTCCGCCGCGCGGCGCAGACCAGCGCCGAGGCGATGCGCATCTCCAATGCCCGCTATCAGGGGCTGGACGAGCAGAACCGCCCCTACAACGTGACCGCCGACACGGCGGTGCAGCAGGAGCAGACCGAGCTGATCGACCTGACCCGGCCGCGCGCCGACCTGCTCATGAACGATGGCGCCTGGGTGTTGCTGGAATCCCGCGAGGGCCGCTACGACAAGGCACGCAACATGCTGGACCTGAACGGTGACGTCACTCTCTGGCACGACGACGGCAGCACCTTGAGAACCGCGGCGGCGACGATCGACATCGGCGCCGGCAGCGCCGCGGGCGACCGCCCGGTGGCCGCCCAGGGGCCCTTCGGCACGCTGGTCAGCGAAGGCTTCCGCCTGCGCGACCGGGGGCAGGTGGTGCTCTTCACCGGCCAGGCCAGGGCGGTGCTGGAGGGCGGCCGGTGATGCGCCCCCTCCCCCGCTTCGCCGCCGCCCTGGTGCTGGGGGCGATGCTGGCCGGGGCCGCCGCGCCGGGGGCCGCGCGGGCCCAGTCGCTCGACCTGACCCAGGGCGGGCCGGTCGAGGTGACCGCCAGCAATGGCATCGAGTGGCGGCAGCAGGAGCAGGTGGTGATCGCGCGGGGCAATGCCCGCGCGGTGCGCGCCGGCGTGACCGTCACCGCCGATCGGCTGATCGCCCGCTACAGGCCCCGCGCCGGCCAGGCGGGAGCGACCGGCCCGGCCGCCGCGCCCGCCGCGCCGCCGGCGGCCGGCGAGACGCCGATGTCCGGCGGCGAGATCTGGCGCCTGGAGGCGGAGGGCAATGTCCGCATCGACAGCGCCACCGACCATGCCGAGGGCGACCGCGCCATCTATGACCTGGACCAGGCCGTGCTGGTCATGACCGGGCGGGCGCTGAAGCTGACCACGCCGAACGAGGTGCTGACCTCGCGCGACAGCATGGAGTACTGGCCGCAGCGCCGCATGGCCGTGGCCCGCGGCGCCGCCGTGGTGGTGACGCAGGACCAGCGGCGCATCGCCGCCGACACGCTGGTCGGCTACTTCCAGGAGCAGGGCGCGGCCGCGCAGCCGGCACGGCCGGCGGCCCAGCCCGGTCAGCCGGGCCAGGGCAGCCAGCTCGAGCGTGTCGAGGCCTTCGGCAATGTCGAGATCCGCACGCCCCAGGAGGTGGTCCGGGGGGATCGCGGCGTCTATTCGGAGCTGACCGGCATGGCCCGCCTGCTCGGCAGCGTGCGGATCACCCGGGGCGACAACCAGCTGAACGGCCAGGAGGCCATCGTGAACATGCGCACCGGCGTCGCGCGGCTGGTCTCGACGCCGGGCCAGCGGGTCAGGGGCCTGATCATCCCGCAGCAGGGCCAGGAGGCGCTGCAGCCCCAGGGGCAGCCCCAGGGGCAGCCGCAAGGGCAATCCCAGGGCCAGGGAGGGCGCGGCCGGTGAGCGCCTCGCTCAAGGTGATCCCCGGCCAGGGCGGGCTGGTCGCGAAGGATCTCGGCAAGCGCTACAAGAAGCGCCCCGTGGTGCGCGGCGTCTCGCTCGGCGTGCGGCGTGGCGAGGCGGTCGGGCTGCTCGGCCCGAACGGCGCCGGCAAGACCACCACCTTCTACATGATCACCGGCTTGGTTCGCCCCGACCAGGGCCAGGTCTTCATGGACGGGCACGACGTCACCCTGATGCCGATGTACCGCCGCGCGCGGATGGGCCTGGGCTACCTGCCCCAGGAAGCGTCGATCTTCCGGGGCCTGTCGCTCGAGGACAATATCCGCGCCGCGCTGGAGGTGGTCGAGCCGCAGCGCGACCGGCGCGAGCAGATGCTCGACGCCCTGCTGGCGGAGTTCGGCATCGCGCACCTGCGCCGCTCCCCGGCGCTGGCGCTCTCGGGCGGCGAGCGGCGGCGCTGCGAGATCGCGCGCGCCCTGGCCACCCACCCCGCCTATATCCTGCTCGACGAGCCGCTGGCCGGCATCGACCCGATCGCGGTGGGCGAGATCCGGGACCTGGTGAAGCACCTGAAGGACCGCGGCATCGGTGTGCTGATCACCGATCACAACGTGCGCGAGACGCTCGAGATCATCGACCGGGCCTACATCCTGCACGATGGGCAGGTCCTGATGGAAGGCACGCCGCAGGATATCGTCGCCAACGAGGACGTGCGGCGCGTCTATCTCGGCGACCGGTTCAGCCTCTGACCATGCCGCCCCGCCGGCCGCGCCCGCCCGCCGCCCCGCCTCCGGCCCGGCCGATTCCGGGCTGAGCCATGGCCATCGGCCCACGGCTGGACCTCCGCCACACCCAGTCCCTGGTGATGACGCCGCAGTTGCGGCAGGCCATCAAGCTTCTGCAATCCTCCAACATGGAGGTCATCGCCTTCGTCGAGGAGGAGCTGGAGCGCAACCCGCTGCTGGAGCGCGACGAGCGCCCCACGCCAGAGGATGCGCAGACCGCGCGCGAACCCGCCGCCGCGCCGCCGCCGGCGGACAGTTTCGAGACCGTGGCGGCCGCCACCCTGCCCGGCGAGGCCGAGGCGCCGCTCGACATCCGCGACTGGTCGAACGTCTATGACAGCGATCCGCCGGCGCGCGGCGGCCGCGCCGATTTCGACGAGGATCCGCGCGGCATCGACGAACTGGCGGTGGAGCGGCGCCGCAGCCTGCGCGAGGAGCTGGGCGAGCAGGCGCGCCTCGCCTTCGATGACCCGCAGGACCGCAGGATCGCGGCGCAGCTCATCGCCCTGCTGCATCCCTCCGGCCGGCTGCTGGCGGAGGATGCCGCCATCGCCGCCGCGCTGAGCGCCGAGCCGGCGCGTGTCGCGGCCATCCGCGCCCGCATGCAGCGCTTCGAGCCGACCGGCATGTTCTGCCGCTCGCTCGGCGAATGCCTGGGCGTGCAGCTCGCCGAGCGCAACCGCCTCGATCCCGCCATGGCCGCCCTGCTCGAGCATCTCGACCTGCTGGCGCAGCGTGACATGCGCGGCCTGATGCGGCTCTGCGGCGTCGATGCCGAGGATCTCGCGGAGATGGTGGCCGAGATCCGGCAGCTCGACCCGAAGCCCGGCGCCGGCTTCGACGACGACCCGCCGCCGGTGGTGGTGCCCGACGTGCTGATGCGCCCGGCACAGGGCGCGCCCGGCGCGGCGGCGGACGCCGAATGGGTGCTCGAGCTGAACCCGGAGACGCTGCCGCGCCTGCTGGTCAACCGCGGCTTCCACGCGCGTGCCCAGGTGGGCGCGACGCGCGAGGAGCGCGCCTTCCTGTCGGAGAAGTTCCAGGCGGCCAACTGGCTGGTGAAGAGCCTGGAGCAGCGCGCCAACACCATCCTGAAGGTGGCGGCGGAGATCGTGCGCCGGCAGGACGCCTTCTTCCGCCTGGGCGTCGCGCATCTGCGCCCCCTGATCCTGCGTGACGTGGCCGAGGCGGTGGAGATGCACGAATCCACCGTCAGCCGCGTCACGGCCAACAAATACATCGCAACCCCGCGCGGCAATTTCGAGTTGAAGTACTTCTTCACCACCGCGATCGGCGGCATGGCGGGCGAAACTTTCAGCGCCGAGGCCATCCGTTATCGCATCCGGGCCATGGTATCGGCCGAGACGGCTGACAATATCCTCAGTGACGACGCGATCGTCGCCACGCTGCGCGGAGAAGGAGTGGACATCGCCCGCCGGACGGTGGCCAAATATCGCGAAGCGTTGCGCATTCCGTCGTCTGTGCAGCGCAAAAGGGAGAAGGCCGGCATGGTCTTCTCTCAAAACGGGAGAGGGCCGGCCCGGTCCGCCCCGGAGCGGGCGTGACCCGCCCGCGCCGCCGCCCTCCGGGACGGCCCCTTCCCATGCAAGAAGGAGGGGTTAGCCCACCATGCATATCGTAGTGGCAGGGAAGCAGGTCGAAACCGGGGATGCCCTGAAGGTCCATGTGGCCGAGGGGCTCCAGACCGTCACCAGAAAATACTTCGACCATGCTCTGGAAGCGCATGTGACCTTTGGCAAGAATCGCGCTTTCTTCACCTGTGCGATCGATATCCACGCCGGGCGCGGGCTGTCCCTGCGCGGCGAGGGTGAGGGCGCCGATGCCCACCGTGCCTTCGATGAAGCGGCGGCGCATATCGCCAAGCGGCTGCGCCGCTACCGCCGCCGGATGAACGAGCATTCCCGCCATCTCGCGGATGAACGCCTGCCGGTCACGGCCGAGACCGCCCGCCAGGTCGTGCTGGCGCAGCCGGTGGAGGAGCCGGAGGAGCCGATCGACGCCGCCGTGCTGCTGGACGGGCTCGATGGGGAGGCGGAGGGCGAGCCGGAGGCCCTGCGCGCCGCCAGCCCCCAGGCCAATGGTCATGACGGGCAGGACCACGGCGCCATCATCGCCGAGACGCCCACCGAGATCGCGCGGCTGACCGTCAGCGAGGCGGTGATGCGCCTCGATCTCGGCCAGATGCCGGTGATGATGTTCCGCAACCGCGCCAGCGGTCAGTTGAACGTCGTCTATCGCCGGCAGGACGGCCATGTCGGCTGGATCGACCCCACCTCGACCGCCTGAACGGACGAAGCGGCGGTCCGGGTCGCGCCCCGGATCGCCGCGCCGCCGCTCAGCGGCACATCAGGACGGGGATGTCCGCGTTCTCCAGCACATGCCGCGTCACCCCGCCCAGGATCAGCTGGCGCAGGCGGGAGTGGCTGTAGGCCCCCATGCAGAGCAGGTCGGCATTGAAGTCGCGCGCCGCGCCCAGCAGGCCGGCGCCGACCTCGCGCGTCTGCGGCTTGAAGGGCTCGGCCTCGGCGGTGATGTTGTGCCATCGCAGATAGGCCTGGAGGCCTTCCGCCGTCGGGCCGCGCCGCTGGTAGTCATCGCTGTAGAGGATGCGCACCGCCTCGGCATGGTGCAGCCAGGGCAGCGCCGCCGCCACCGCGGCCGCGCTCTCCGCCGTGCCGTTCCAGGCGCAGCAGACGCGGGTGCCGATGCTGGCGGGCGCCTGGCGCGGCGCGATCAGCACCGGCCGGCCGGAATCGAAGAGCACCGCATGCAGCGCGTCGGAGGAGGAGACATCCTCATCCGCCTCGGGATGCGGGACCACCGCCATGTCGTAGAGGCGCGACTGCTGGGCGACGATGTCCTCCTCGCGGCCGGCGATGGATTCGAAGGAGAGCGTCGGGCCATCGGCCTTCAGCGCGCTCTCGGCCGAGAGCGCGATGGTGACGTCGCGGCCCTGCACGAACTTCTCGAACAGCGCGCGGACCCGGCCGGCGCGCTCGCCGCTCTCACGCTCGGTCGCGGCCATCATCTCCTCGATCATGGCGCCCGAGAGCCCCTCACCCGCCAGGGGCGCGACGTCGCGGGCATCGACGCGGACATGCAGGCAATGCACATGCGCGTTCCACATGCGCGCCACCATCAGGGCGGTGCTCAGCGCCGCCTCACCGGCGGCGGTTCCCGTCAGCGGCAGCAGCAGCCGGCGATAGGCCATGGAAGGATCTCCTTCAGTCCAGGCCCCCGGAGGCCGGGGGACGTGCAGAATAGCACGGACGCCGCGCCAAGTCCCCGCTCGCGCGCGGCGGGCGCCGGAGGCCGATCCGGCCCGGATGGCTCAGAACAGCGGCGGCAGCACCACCTCGCCGTCACCGGCCGCGACCCTGGTCCAGTCGAGCGGCCCGGGGTCCCGGCGCGCGGCGCGCTCCAGCACCGCCAGGTCGGCATCCGAGGCATCGCCGCGCCGCGCCGCCACGCGCGCCCGCAGCACCGGCAGCGGGGCCTCGAGCCAGATCCCGCGGAAGGGCACCCCGGCCCGCGCCGCCGCCGCCGCGATGCCGGCCCGCAGCGCCGGGTCGAGGAAGGCGGCATCGGCGATCACCGCGTGCCCGGCGCGCGCCGCCGTCTCGGCCGCGGCGAAAAGCTCGTCATGGACGGCGGCGCTGACCTCCGGCGCATAGGCCCCGGGCGGCAGCCGGACCTCGGGCGCGACACCATGGCGCCGCTTGCGGATCTCGTCGCTGCGCAGGATCAGCGCGCCGGGCATGGCACCGAGGTCCGGCGCCACGCGCCGCGCCAGATGCGACTTGCCGCTGCCCGGCAGGCCGCCGATCGCCAGGATCCCGCCGGGCGCCGGGCGCAGCGCCGCCTGGGCCAGGTCCAGCAGGCCGAGACCCTCGCCGAGCCGCCCGCCTCCGGCCGCCGCCTGGACATGGGCGCGGATCATCGCCCGCATCGAGATCCAGAAGGGAAGCCCCGCCACCAGGCCGGCATCGCCGCGGCGCGCGACGTAGCGGTTGAGCACGCGGTTGGCGGCGCCCGCCCCCAGCCGGAAGCCCAGGTCCATCAGCAGGAAGGCCAGGTCGTAGCCGGTGTCGATGGTGGCCAGGACCTCGTCGAACTCCAGCGCGTCGAAGGCCGCCGGCCGCCCCCGCCAGAGCAGCAGGTTGCCGAGATGCAGGTCGCCATGGCAGCGCCGCACCGCGCCGGCGGCGGCGCGGGCCGCCAGCGCCGGGGCGCGCCGTGCCAGCTCGGTCCGCGCGGCGGCCTCCCAGGCGGCGACGCGCTCCGGCGGCAGTCCGGCCGCCCGGGCCGCCGCCACGTTGCCGTCGAGCACCGCCGCCATCCGCCCCGGCGAATCCCATCCCGCGACCGGCGGCAGGGCGGCGTGCAGCGCGGCCACCGCATCGCCCAGCGCGTCCTGCAGGGCGTCATCGAGCCCGCCCCGCCGCGCCACGGCGTCGAGGAAATCCCCTGACGGCACCGGCGCCATCTCCACCACCCAGTCCACCACCTCCCCCTCGTCCGGGGCGCCGCCCAGGACGAGGCCGCCGGCCCGCCGCACCACCGGCAGCACGGCACGGTAGAGGCCGGGCGCCGCGGCGGCGTTCAGCTCCAGCTCGCGGCGGCAGAAGCACTCGCGCGCGGCCAGCGGCGTGAAGTCGAGGAAGCCGAGCGAGACCGCCTTCTTGAGCTTCAGCACCCGGTCGCGGCCGATGAAGACGGCGGAGATATGCGTCTCCAGCGGCGCGGCGCCAGTCAGGCGGGAGAGCTGCGCCACCACCTCGCGCTGCGGGAAGGGGATGCTCATCGGCCAGGTCTCACGGGGCGCGCGCGGCGGCCGGACGCCGGCTCAGGGCGCCAGGATCTCGACCCGCCAGCCGCCCTCCGGCCGGGCCTGGAAGACGCGGCGGTCGTGCAGGCGGAAGGGCTGGTCGTGCCAGAATTCGATGCGCGTGGGGATGACCCGGAAGCCGCCCCAGTAGGGCGGGCGGGGGATCTCCTCCCCGGGGTAACGGGCCTCGGCCTCGCGCAACCCGGCCTCCAGCTCCTCGCGGCCGGAGAGCGGGCGCGACTGCCGCGAGGCCCAGGCGCCGAGGCGGGAGATGCGGGCGCGGGAGGCGTAGTACTCGTCCGATTCCGCCTCGCCGGTGTGCTCCACCCGCCCCTCCACCCGCACCTGCCGGCGCAGCGACTTCCAGTGGAACAGCAGTGCGGCGTGGGGATTGGCCGCCAGCTCGACACCCTTGCGGCTCTCGCGGTTGGTGAAGAAAACGAAGCCGCGGGCATCGAGGCCCTTCAGCAGCACCATGCGGGCGGAGGGCAGGCCATCCGGCGTGGCGGTGGCCAGCGTCATGGCATTGGGATCGTTCGGCTCGGCCGCCCTCGCCTCGTCCAGCCAGGCGGCGAAAACCGCGAAGGGATCGGCCGCGGGATCGGTGAACGAAACGGATACGGACATGCGGCTCCCCCTTGCCCAGGCCTCGGGGGTGTGCCACCAGGGCCAGACCCTTGCAACGGGGGATGCCCCCACTCCCGCAGCCCTGCCCTGCAACCCCGATCGAAGCGGTCCTGCCCCAGATGGAATCTGCCGCCCCTCAAGCGACTCCTGCCAACGGCCCTCCCCAGGGCCAGCTGATGTCCGGCAAGCGCGGCCTGATCATGGGCGTGGCGAACGACAAGTCCATCGCCTGGGGCATCGCCCGCGCCGTGGCGGCACAGGGCGCCGAGCTGGCCTTCACCTATCAGGGCGAGGCGCTGGAGAAGCGCGTCCGCCCCCTGGCCGCCAGTGTCGGCAGCGACCTCGTCCTGCCCTGCGACGTGGCGGATGATGCGAATATCGACGCCGCCTTCGCCGCGATCGAGGCGCGCTGGGGCCGGCTCGACTTCCTGGTCCACGCCATCGGCTTCGCCGACAAGCAGTTCCTGCGCGGCCGCTACATGGACACGCCGCGCGACGCCTTCCTGCAGGCGCTGGACATCTCCTGCTATTCCTTCGTCTCGGTCAGCCGCCGTGCCGCGGCGCTGATGGCGGAAGGCGGCAGCCTGCTTACCCTCACCTATCTCGGTGCCGAGCGGGTGACGCCGCATTACAACGTCATGGGCGTGGCCAAGGCGGCGCTGGAGGCCAGCGTGCGCTACATGGCGGTCGATGTCGGGGGCCGGGGCATCCGGGTGAACGCCATCTCCGCCGGGCCGATCAAGACCCTGGCGGCGAGCGGGATCGGCGATTTCCGCTACATCCTGAAATGGAACCAGTACAACGCGCCGCTGAAGCGCAACACGACGATCGAGGATGTCGGCGGCGCCGGCGTCTACCTGCTGTCCGATCTCGGCGCCGGCGTCACCGGCGAGGTGCTGCATGTCGACAGCGGCTATCACGTGGTCGGCATGAAGGCCGAGGACGCGCCCGACATCACCGTCGCCTGAGGGAACGCGGCACGCCAACCCTTCGCGGCCCGAACCGTTGACCCTCCCGGAGGGCGGCCAGCCGGCCGCCGCAGCACCAGGAGAAGCCGATGGACCGGAAGAAGCCCGATCCCGCACCGCCCGAGCCCGCCAGCGGCAGCGTCGAGAACCCGATCCCGCCGGGCGAGGCGCAACCCGGCGACGCCAATGAGCTGGGCTCCAACCTGGGCGGTCCCGTGGACGTCTTTCCCGGCAAGCCGCGCAAGCCTCGGCAGTCGGGCGAGTAGGGCCGCGCGGGGCGGACCCTCCGCCACCGTCTGAGCGGCGGCATCTTCTCGGCCGGGTCCCGATCCCGCATAACCGGCGGCTTCCCGCCAACTGCCGGTGTCCCTACCCATGTCGCACAACAGCTTCGGCCATCTCTTCCGCGTCACGAGCTGGGGCGAGAGCCATGGTCCGGCGATCGGCGGCGTGGTGGATGGCTGCCCGCCCGGCCTGCCGCTGAGCGAGGCCGACATCCAGCCCTTCCTCGACCGCCGCCGCCCCGGCCAGTCGAAGTTCGTCACCCAGCGGCAGGAGGCGGATCAGGTCCGCATTCTCTCCGGCGTCTTCGAGGGGCTGACCACCGGCACGCCGATCAGCCTGCTGATCGAGAACACCGATCAGCGCAGCAAGGATTACGGCGAGATCCGCGACCGCTTCCGGCCGGGCCATGCCGACCTCGCCTACCACCTCAAATACGGCGTGCGGGACTATCGCGGCGGCGGCCGCGCCTCGGCGCGGGAGACGGCGGTGCGCGTCGCCGCCGGGGCCATCGCCCGCAAGGTGCTGGGGTCCGGAGTGAGCATCCGGGGCGCGTTGGTGGGCCTGGGGCCGCTCGGCATCGACCGCGCCCGCTTCGACTGGGCCGAGGTCGGGCGCAACCCCTTCTTCTGCCCCGATCCGGCCGCCGTGCCGCTGTGGGAGGAGAAGCTCTCCGCCGTCCGCAAGGCCGGCAGCAGCCTGGGCGCGATGATCGAGGTGGTGGCCGAGGGGCTGCCGCCGGGCCTCGGCGCGCCGCTCTACGGCAAGCTCGATGCCGAGATCGCGGCGGCGCTGATGAGCATCAACGCGGTGAAGGGCGTCGAGATCGGCGAGGGCTTCGCCAGCGCCGCGCTGGATGGCGAGGCGAATGCGGACGAGATGCGCATGGGCGCGGACGGCGAGGTGGCGTTTCTCTCCAACCATGCCGGCGGCATCCTGGGCGGCATTTCCACCGGCCAGCCCGTCGTCGCCCGCTTCGCCGTCAAGCCGACCTCGTCGATCCTGACGCCGCGCCGCTCGGTGGACCGGTTCGGGGAGGAGGTGGAGGTGCTGACGAAGGGCCGGCACGATCCCTGCGTCGGCATCCGCGCCGTGCCGGTGGGCGAGGCCATGCTGGCCTGCGTCCTGGCCGACCACCTGCTGCGCCACCGCGCGCAGAATCCCGACGCGCCCGGCCGCCCCCGCCTGCCGCGCAACTAGGGCGGGCTCCTCCCGGCGCCACCCGGGCCCGCCGCTCACAATCGCGTGCGCGGGGCGGCCGGCGGTCTGCTCCCTGTCCTCCGGGTGCCATCCGGGACGTTACCATCCGGCCAGATCAACAGACCGGAATCCCATCGATGCCGCTTGCCGCCGCCCTGACCGACGCGGTGATCGCCGAGGCGGGCCAGCATCCGGAGGCGACCGCCGCCGAACTCTGCCGGGATCTGCGGGACCTGGCTGGCGCCGAACACTGGTCCCGACGCATGGCGGATCTGGCCGGGCTGGCCCGCCCGCGCTCCTGGACGGCCCGCGCGGCGCAGCGACGGCACGCGCTGGAACTGCTCCTGGACCGTCTCTCCGGCCCCGGTGAGGCCCCCGCTCCGAACCAGGCGGAGCAGGCGGTCCTCGCCCTGGCGCGCGAGGCGGTGCGGCTGGCCGACAGCCTGCCCAGGGCCGCGCGGGGCCGCCTGCGCGACCGGCTGCTGGCCGGCCTGGCCGGCGAGGCCACGCTGATCCCCCTGTTCCACCTGCTGCGCGAGGCGGGGCGGCAGCGCGCGCGCGGCTTCGAGGTGCGCTTCTCCGGCCTGATCGACGGGACGCCGCACGACCTGCTGCTGCGGCGCGACGGCGCCGAGGCGGAACTCGCCTGCCTCACCCTCTCGGCCGAGGCCGGGCAGCCGGTGCAGCATGGCCATTGGTGCGCCCTGATGGACGGCATCAACCCGGACCTGCAGACCTGGCTGGCGGCGCATCCCGGCCGCTACCTCCTGAAAATGACCCTGCCCTCGGGGCTGCGCGGGCCGGAGGACGTGGCCGGCCTGCAGCGGCAGGTCAGCGCCCTGCTGGCGGCGCAGAAACGGCAGGACCATTCCGAAGCGGCGGTGCTGAAGCTCGACCCGCTGGTCCTGGCCGGCGCCCGGGCCAGCGCGCAGGGGCTGCCGGAGCGGCTGCGCAGCCTCTTCGGCCCGGAGGCGCATCTGGCCGTCACCGCCGATCCCGGCGGCGGCAGCGTCTTCGTCATGGCCGCCCGGGCGGGGCAGGAGGACGGCGTGGCCGCCGCCGCCGCCGCCGCCCTGGAGCGTGCCGTGGCCGAGCGGCTGGAAGGCCGCCGCCCGGGCATCCTGGCGCTCTTCCTGGACGATATCGAGCGGCATCGCTGGCTGGAGCTGCGGCAGAGCCTGGCGCTGGAGAGCGCGGTCCGGCGGATCTTCACCCGGCCCGATGTCAGCGCCCGCCTGGTCGCCGCCAGTTGCGCCACCCGGATGGAGCTGTTCGGGCCGTCGCGGCCGGATGAGGAGGATGAGGGGGAACTCCGCTTCCGCAACCCGGCGCATCTCGCCGCCCGCTGCGAGGCGCTGCTGCCGGCCATCCGCTCCACCGTCTAGAATTCCGTCGATTCCTCACCCAGCTGACAGCATCGTGAGCGCCGCCGCGGGCCGCGCGGAAAAGTTTTGTCGCAGTGCTGACACTTTTGGAGGCATGCTGCGTTGCAGAAGTCCCGTAACAGCCGCGCCCCAGGATCAAGGCCCGATGTCGGAACGTGACATGGATGCCAAGCTGGCGGAGCTTGACCGCCTGCTGAACGACCCCGAGGTCCAGATGGACCCGCATCGGGTATGGTCGCTGTTGCAGGAGATTTCCGGCGCGCAGAAGGGCAAGACCGCCCGGGCCGCGGCCTAGAGCAGATCCCGATCCGGTGGAATCACCGGAGCGGGCGAAGATGCTCGCAGAGACAAATGGCCGAATCGTTTGCCGTGAGCCGGTGCGAACGGCAGACGCTCGAGAAGGGCAGCGCAGGACGCGGCCTCACGCGTCCCGGCGCGCCGCGATCAGGAACTCGCGGTTTCCTTCCGGGCCCAGGATGGGACTCGGCTCCACGCCCAGTACCCGCCAGCCCGGCAGGCCCTCCCACCAGCCCCGTACCCGGTCGCAGACCTCCTGGTGCACCGCCGGGTCCCGCACCACGCCGCCTTTGCCGACCTTCTCCGGCCCGGCCTCGAACTGCGGCTTGATCAGCGCCACCGCCCAGGCCTCCGGCGCCGCCAGGCCGAGCGCCGCCGGCAGCACGGTGGACAGGCCGATGAAGCTGGCGTCGCAGACCACGATTCCCGGCGCCTCCGGCACCAGCCCGGCGTCGAGTCGCCGGGCATTGGTCTTCTCCAGCACCACGACGCGCGGGTCGCTGCGCAGCTTCCAGGCCAGCTGGCCGTGCCCGACATCGACCGCGTAGACCCGTGCCGCGCCGCCCTGCAGCAGCACGTCCGTGAAGCCGCCGGTCGAGGCGCCGACATCGACCGCGACGCGCCCGGCGGGGTCGAGCGCGAAATGGGACAGGGCATGGGCCAGCTTCATGCCGCCGCGGCTGACCCAGGGGTGCTCCTGCCCCTTCACCTCCAGCGGCGTGTCCTCCGCCACCGGCTGGCCTGGCTTGTCGATCCGCCGCGTCTGCGAGAACACCTTGCCCGCCATGATCAGCGCCTGCGCCCGGGCACGCGATTCGACCAGCCCGCGCTCGACCAGGGCGATGTCGGCTCGCTGCTTCGGCATGATGGCTTCCTCTCCTGGCCGGCGCGCGCCCGGCCGCGGCGCGCTTCCGGGAATCTCCGGCGGAGGGGGTTTCCGACGGGACGGCGCGTCAGGCAAGCTTCACCTCGCGAAACTGCCATTGGGCGATCCGGCGGATGCTCCATAGTGTCCCCGGGCGTCGCTGCCCGTCAGGACCGCCCACCGGAACGCCCATTGGGACGCCTACTGGGAACGCCCACTGGGGACGCCTACTGGGAACGCCCACTGGGGACGCCTACTGGGGACGCCTACTGGGGACGAAGGATACCGCATGCGTGTCTTGCTGGCCCAACCGAGAGGATTCTGCGCGGGGGTCGTCCGCGCCATCGACATTGTCGAGCGCGCGCTGGAGCGCTTCGGGGCGCCGGTCTATGTGCGGCATGAGATCGTGCACAACCGGCACGTGGTCGAGGACCTGCGGCGCAAGGGCGCGGTCTTCGTGGACAGCCTCGACGCGGTGCCGGACGGCGCCGTCACCATCTTCAGCGCCCATGGCGTCGCCCGTTCGGTCACCGCGGCGGCGGCGGCGCGCGGCCTGCCGGTGCTGGACGCGACCTGCCCGCTGGTCGCCAAGGTGCATGTCCAGGCGCGGCGCTACCTGGCCCTGGGGCGGGTGGTCGTGCTGATCGGCCATGCCGGCCATGCCGAGGTGGAGGGCACGCTCGGGCAGGCCGGGGCGGGGGAGCGCATCCACCTGGTGCAGGACGCCGGCGAGGCGGCGCGGCTCGATCTGCCGCGCGACACGCCGCTCGCCTATGTCACCCAGACCACGCTGAGCGTCGATGACACGCGCGGCATCATCGAGGTGCTCGCCGCCCGCTTCCCGCGGCTGGAAGGCCCGGACGTGAGCGACATCTGCTATGCCACGCAGCATCGGCAGAGCGCGGTCCGGGATCTCTGCCGCGAGATCGACCTGCTGCTGGTCGTCGGCAGCCCGAGCAGTTCCAATTCCAACCGGCTGCGCGAGATCGGCCTGGAGCTGGGCCTGCCCAGCCACCTCCTGCCCGACGGCGCGGCGCTCGACCCGGCCTGGCTGGAGGGCGTGGCGACGGTGGGGCTGACCGCCGGCGCCTCGGCGCCGGAGGCGCAGGTGCTGGATGTGCTGGACGCGTTGCGCCGCCATGTCGAGGTTGAAGTCGTGCCGATGTCTGGTATCCGTGAGGATGTCGAGTTCCGTCTGCCCTCCGCGTTGCGGAAGCCGGCCGGGGCGGCGCCGGGACGGTCGGCCCCGCCCGTGACCGGTCCGCCCGTGACCGGCCCGCGGGTCCGGCCGGACGTCCGGTGAGCCGGACGGGCCGGCAGGACACTGAAATCAGCCCCTGGCGTCCCGGCCTGCCAATCGCCGGTTCGCGCCGAAGGAGAGAGTCTTTGGGAATTCCATTGCGTCAGGCCGCCCGGATCGGCACCTACCTGATGCGCCAGCACCTCTCGGGCCGCAGGCGCTACCCGCTGGTGCTGATGCTGGAGCCGCTGTTCCGCTGCAACCTCGCCTGTGCCGGCTGCGGCAAGATCGACTATCCGGCCGAAATCCTGAATCAGCGCCTCTCCTACGAGGACTGCATGCAGGCGATCGACGAATGCGGCGCGCCCGTCGTCTCCATCGCCGGCGGCGAGCCGCTGCTGCACAAGGAGATGCCGCAGATCGTGCGCGGCTTCCTGGAGCGGAAGAAGTTCGTCATCCTGTGCACCAACGCGCTGCTGCTGGCCAAGAAGATCGACGACTACGAGCCCAGCGAGGCCTTCACCTGGTCCATCCACCTGGATGGCAACGAGGCGATGCACGACAAGTCGGTCTGCCAGGCGGGCGTCTACGACAAGGCCGTGGAGGCGATCCGGCTGGCGAAGTCGAAGGGCTTCCAGGTCAGCATCAACTGCACGCTCTTCAACGACGCCGACCCGGCCGAGACGGCTGCCTTCTTCGACGAGATGACGGCGCTGGGGCTGAACGGCATCACCGTCTCGCCCGGCTACGCCTATGAGCGCGCGCCGGACCAGCAGCACTTCCTGAACCGGCAGAAGACCAAGGAGCTGTTCCGCGGCATCCTGGCGCGCGGCCGCGGCGGCAAGGCCTGGCCCTTCACCCAGTCGCGCATGTTCCTGAACTTCCTGGCCGGCAACGAGAGCTACCACTGCACGCCCTGGGGCAACCCGACGCGCACCGTCTTCGGCTGGCAGAAGCCCTGCTACCTGCTGGGCGAGGGCTATGCCGCGACCTTCCGGGAGCTGATGGAGGACACGGCCTGGGACAGGTACGGCGTCGGCAACTACGAGAAATGCGCCGACTGCATGGTCCATTCCGGCTTCGAGGCCTCGGCGGTCAAGCACATGGTGACCAATCCGGTGAAGGCGCTGGCGGTGACGCTGGGCGGCATCCGCACCGAGGGGCCGATGGCCGCCGACATCCCGATCGACCACCAGCGCCCGGCCGAATACGTCTTCTCCGGCCATGTCGAGCGCAAGCTGGCCGAGATCCGCACCACGCGGCCGGCGGCGGGCGGCAACCGCCCGCGCGTCACGCGCCGCGCCGCCTCAGGGGATGCCTCAGGGGCCGGGGAAGCGGGCGGCGAGGCCGGCGCCGGCCCGGCGGTGGCCGCGCAGTAGCGCGCGGAAGGCGCGCTCCGCCTCCCAGCCGGTGC
>NZ_JBSXMU010000060.1:0-23344 GCF_054073225.1 Teichococcus aerofrigidensis | reverse complement strand
CGCCTGCCTCGCTGGCAGGCGCCCGGCGCAATTCAGGCGCTCAGGAGCGCGGGCGGATCCGCAGGATGGTGTCGCCTTCCTCATTGCGGGCGGCAGCGGACTTGTCGACGGCGAAGACGGTGCCGTTGCGGTCGACGGCCACGTGGTTGGCCAGCGGCGCGGGGCCGAGATTGGCGATGATCTTGCCGTCGGCGTCAGTCACGGTGACCGTGCCCGCGGCGCGGCTGGCGACATAGGCGCGGCGCCGCACCGGATCGAACACCACGTTCAACGCGCCCGCGCCGACCAGCGTATCGGCGACGACGGCACCGGTTTCACCGTTGAGCACCACCAGGTTGTCGCTGCCCTGGGAGGCCACGAAGATGCGGTTGGTGCGCGGGTCATGGGACACGCCGATGGCGGAGCGGGCGCCCGGAACCGGGATAATCTTCTCCACCTGATCGGTCTCGGTGTTGATGACCGCCACTTCATTGGTGGTGTTGCTGACGACGTAGAGGCGATGCGCCTCGGCGTTCAGCGAGAGGCTGGCGGCCGAGAAGGTGCCGCCCCGCACGCGCGACGCGATCCCGATCCGCGATGCCACTTCTGGGTTCCGCGTGTTGAAGACCACGACTTCCGGCTTGAAGGTGGCGCTGGAATAGGCCTTGCCGAGTGTCGCGTCGATGACGACGTCACGCGCGTGGTTCACCGTGCCGGGCTCGAACTGCCGGACAAGCGAGAGATCCGCCTGGCGATAGACGGCGACGGTGTTCTGGCGCGTGTTGGTCACCCAGACGGTGTCGTTCACATCGTCCACGCCCACGCCATAGACGGCATAGACGCCACCATCGGCCGGCGCGGCGGCGCCGGGGCGCGGGGCCGGTGCGGGAGCGGCCTGTGGCGTGACGCGGGCGACGACGGCCAGCGTTTCCAGGTTCACCCGCAGCAGCTCCGACTGCCGCACCGGCGGGCGGCCGATGGCGGCGGTAACGAACAGCGCGTTGTTGCGGGGGCTGAAAGCCGACTGGTACAGGCCGCGCGCTACGCGGCCTTCGGTGATCTCGAAGCGCTCCTGCCCGGAGAGCGGGATCTGGGGCGAGACCTTGAGCGGGGCGACCGTGGCGCTGTAGGGCCCCTGGGCCACCACGACGATGGGATGGTTGCCGGGCACGGCCTGGGCCGGGACGGTGATCCGCCCGGAGATCTTCCCTTCCCCGTCCGCCACCAGCGCACTGCCCAGAAGGGGCGTCGTTCCGTAAAGCAGGGTCACCTGCTGACCGGGCCGGAAGCCCTGGCCGGCCACCACCACTTCGCCGCCCGCGAGGATAGGGCGGTTCTGCTCGGCGGCCGAGAAGCGGAGCTGGACGTCGGACGTCTGGTCCAGGGCGCCGAAGGTGGACTGGCCCAGCGCGGTGCCCGGCATGCCGGCGCTGAAGATGAGCGAGCCGGCGAGCAGGAGGCCGGAGAAGGTCCGGCGGATTTTCGGGTCGAAGCGTGTCATGCTTGCTTCCTGGGCTGAAGTGGTGAAAGGCGGCCTTGCGGCATCCTTGCAGGGAGGCGGGGCCACAGACGAAGGCAGCCCACCGCGCCTGGGCGCATGTTATTGCGAAGCGTTCGCATCTATGGCGAAGGCATGACAATCCGTCAATGCGCAAGCGGGGCTGTTACCCGGTGAAACCTGCCCCTTGACGCGCGTGGCCGCTGGCCCCCGAGGGCAGCGGTGTTGTCAACCGATCAGCGGCGGATTCATCGCTCCAACGGGCGCAGGGCGCGGGCGGCATCATCGTGATGTCCCGGTTCAGCCACGCGAGGCCTGCGTGGCCTGCCGCGCGGCAGGTGTGGCTCGATGGCGGTCCACGCCTCGTCCGACAAGCGGACATCCACACCGGCGCATCCGGGATCATCCCGCTGCTCGTCGCAGTCGCTCTGGCGCCAAGGCGCTCCTATGCCTGCCGGCAGGCCTTCTGGATGGTGGCGCGAAACTGCTGCTGCAGACGGGTCGGGCTCCAGTTCTTACGCCACAGGAGGTAGACCGGCCGCCGGTCGTTGGGGATCGCCTTGCTCAGGACGTGCAGGTCGCTGACACCAAAGTCCGTGGCGGAGCCGCCTTCGACAATCAGCGCCAGGAACTCGCCGCCCAGAAGCAGGCTTCGTGTCAGATCGAAGGAGGCGGATGTGACATGCGCATTCGGTGGTGGGACCCCTTCGGCTTCGAAGATGGTTCTGAACCGTGCCGCGGCTCCCGTTCCGGCGGCCGGTACAACCCAGGGCCAACGCGCCAGTTCCCGCGCGGGTGGATCGACCGACCCGGCTATGGGATGAGCCTTGTGACAGGCGATCCGGATGGCGCTGCTGAAGATGATCTCCGCCTCGACGCCATCGGGGATGTCTGCCCGCAAGGTCGTGCAGAGGTAGTCGATACGCCCGGTCCTGATGCCGTGCACCATGTCCTCGTAATCTCCGGTCACCACGGCAAAACGGGCGCCCGGCCATTGGCGGTACATCTCCTGAATGACCTGCGGGATGATGCCTGAAGCGGTGAGGCGCACCGCGCCCACGACGACACGGCCAGAGGTCTCTCCATCGAGTTCCCGCAATTCCGCCCGCGCCGCGCGCAATTCGCTCAGGGCCAGGCTGCAGCCGCGCGCCATGTCCAGCCCCGCAGCGTTGAGGCGGGCTCCACCCTGGCCGCGGAGCACCAGCTCCAGACCCAAAGCATCCTCCAGCTCGCCCATGGCCCGGTGAATGGAGGGTGGGCGCAGGCCAAGCCGTCTGGCGGCCGCGGTGAAGCCGCCCGCCTCCTCCATCGCGACCAGGGCGAGAAGCTGCGGCATCCGAAGGAGGGAGAGCCGCTGCGCCGGCACGCCGACACCCTGGCTTCGTCCGCCCAGGCGCTGAAGCGCCGCGCCGAGATAGGCCAGGCAACGCTCCGTCCTGGCCGCCAGAGCCACTCCGTGCTTGGTCGGCACCAGGCCGGATGGGCGTCTTTCGAACAGCGTCACCCGGTAACGCGCCTCGAGGGCTGTCAGGCTGAGGGTCGCTGCGGATTGCGAGATGTGCAGCTCCGACGCGGCCCGGCGCAGGCTCATGCCCGCGGCCACAGCCGCCAGGAGGCGGAGGTGCCTGAGGTTCGGCACGTCGCGGTCATCGGCGTCGAGGAAGTAGGGCATATTAGCTAAATCTAATCACATGATCGCCTTTTTCCATCGCGCATGCGCATCGGCGGTGTGTAAAGTATCGAATACATCGAGTGGCACGAAGCAACCGATGGTCCGGCAATGTCCGGTCAGGAATTCCAGAACTGACGCGACCTCGCGTCCCACACGGCCAGCATTCCGAAGAGCTTTAGCGGAAGGTGTTGGCCCATCATGCAGCTCACGGCCGAGCGTCTGGCCTTTGTGAAGCCATCGGCATCCGAGCGCGCCTCCAGCCGCGCGCGCGAACTCGCCGAGCAGGGGATCGATGTCATCAGCCTGGCCACGGGCGAGCCGGATTTCGAGACCCCCCCGCACGTCATCGAGGCCGCCATTGCCGCCATGCGGGCCGGCCAGACGCGCTATACCCCGGTCGGCGGCACGCCCGCGCTGCGCCGCGCCATTGTCGAGAAGTTCCGCCGCGACAATGGGATCGAGTATGACCTGGCCGAGGTTCTGGCCAGCGCGGGCGCCAAGAACGTCATCTTCCTGGCGCTGACCGCCAGCCTGAATCCAGGCGACGAGGTTATCGTCCCGGCGCCGCACTGGGTCTCCTACACCGACATGACACGGCTGGCGGGCGGCACCCCGGTCGTCGTCTCCTGCGGCGGCAACAGCGGCTACAGGCTCGATGCCGCCACCCTGGAGGCGGCGATCACGCCACGCGCCCGCTGGGTAATGCTGAACACCCCGAACAATCCCACCGGCGCCGTCTATACCCGCGCCGAGCTGGAGGCGCTTGCCGCGGTGTTCCGCCGCCATCCGCATATCATGATGATGTCGGACGAGATCTACGAGCATCTGCTGTTCGACGGGACCCGCTTCCACAGCTTCGCCGCCGTGGCGCCCGATCTCAAGGACCGCACGCTGACCGTCAACGGCGTCTCCAAGGCCTATGCCATGACCGGATGGCGCATCGGTTTCGCCGGCGGTCCGGCCGAATTGATCGCCTCGATGCGCAAGGTGCAGTCGCAGTCGCTCGGCGGCATCTCCTCGATCAGCCAGGCGGCGGCGGTGGCCGCGCTGACCGGGCCGCAGGACTTCCTGGCAACTCGCGCCGCCGACTTCCAGGCCCGGCGCGACCGGGTGATGCCGCTGCTCGATGGCATCCCAGGGCTGCGCTGCCACCGGCCGGAGGGCGCCTTCTATCTCTTTGTCGATTGCGGAGGGCTGTTCGGCAGGCGGACGCCGGAAGGCGTTGTGCTGGCGAGCGATGCCGACGTGGCGACCTATCTCGTCGATGCGGCGCGGGTGGTGACGGTGGCTGGCGCCGCCTATGGCCTCTCGCCCTGCATCCGGCTGTCCATCGCCACGGCGATCGGCCGGCTGGAGGAGGCCTGCGCCCGGATCGCCGATGCCGTCGCCCGGCTGCGATAGCCGCATTCCCGTGAACCAGTCTCATTTCGACACGATCCGCGCCTTGATGCAGCTTGTCGCCGAGGCAGGCGGCGGCGAGGTGGAGGTCACCGACGGCCCGCTGCGCATCCGCGTGGCGATGCCGCGCGGCGAGGCGTCCCGGCCGGCGCTGGAACCATCGCCATCGGCGCCCCGGCGCCACCCCGCGCCGCCTCCGGCGGAGGCACCGGCCACCCCCGCCCGGGAAATCCTGGCGACGATGCACGGCGTCTTCCACCGGGCGCCGGCCCCGGGCGCGGCCCCCTTCGTCACGCCGGGCGCGAAGGTTCAGGCCGGGCAGCAAATCTGCATCCTCGAGGCGATGAAGGTCTTCACCGCGCTGCGCGCGGATGCGGATGGCATCATCGGCGAGATTCATGCCGAGGACGGACAGGACGTGGCGGCCGGCCAGCGTCTGTTCACCCTGCTTCCGGAGGGGCTGGAGGCATGAATTCCGGCGTCATGGAACTGGCGGCGCCACGGGTCACGCCTTGCGGCAGCGCCGCCCTGCTGCTGGATGCCGAGGGGCCACTGGCGCTGGCGACGCAGCAGCGCATCTGGAGCCTCAGCGATGCGGTGCGCGGCTGGGATGGCGTGGTCGACCTGCAGCCAGGCATGAACAGCCTGCTGGTGGTGATCAATCCCCTGACCGCCGATGCCGAGGCGATGGCGGCGCGTCTGCTCGCCGCCTGGTCGCGCGCCGAGCCGCGCCACGGCACCGGGCGGCTGCTCGAGGTCGGCGTCGTCTATGGTGGCGAGGGGGGCGGCGACCTGCCTGCCGTCGCGGCGCATCACGGGGTGGAGATCGACACCATCGTCGCCATGCACGCGGCCGGCGAGTACGTCGTCTTCGCGCCGAGCGTCATGCCGGGCTTCGGCTATCTCTTCGGGCTGGACCCCCGCCTGTTCACCCCACGACGCCCGGTGCCGGTGATGCGCGAGGCCGGCGGCATCGTCTCGATCGGCGGCGCGCAGGCCAATCTCGGCGGCCCGCGCCGCAGCGACCGCCCGACCGCCTCGCCGACCGGCTGGCATGTGATCGGCCGGGCGCCGGAGGTGCCGGAGCCCTTCGACCTCGGGCGCGACCCGCCCAATCTGCTGGAACTCGGCGACCGGATCCGCTTCCGGGTGGAGCGCGTCATCCGATGATCGAGGTCCTGCTCACCCCGCCGCTGAACATGGTTCAGGACCTGGGCCGCACCGGCTTCCGGTGCCACGGCATCGCCCGCACCGGCGCGATGGATCGCCTGGCGCTGGCCGCCGGCAATGCCCTGCTCGGTAACCCGCCGGACGCGGCCGGTATCGAGTTCCAGCTCTTCCCCGTGAGGCTGCGCTTCACGCGGGACACGGCCATCGCGCTCACCGGCGCCGATACCATGCCGCGGCTGGACGGGCGCCTGATGCCGCCGTGGTGGGCGGCCTCCGTCCGCGCCGGTCAGGAACTGGTGCTGAGCGCGCCACGGCAGGGGATGCGCGGCTACCTCACCGTCGCCGGCGGCATCGACGTGCCCCTCGTCTTCGGCTCGCGGACGACGCATCTGCGCGCCGGATTCGGCGGGTTGGACGGGCGTGCCCTGGCAGAAGGCGACAGGCTGCCGCTCGGCGACGCCCCGGCCTTCACGCCACGCGACCCGGCCGGCCTCGGCGCGCGGCCGCCGGGTGACGTGCTGCCTGGCGGCGAGGCGCCGGACGCCGGGCCGGGCGATGTCGTGCTGCGGGTCATCCCCGCGGCCGAATACGACCAGTTCGACGCGGCCTCGCAGGCGCTGCTCTGGTCGCAGGGCTGGGCGGTCACCAGCCAGAGCAACCGGATGGGCTACCGGCTGCAAGGCGCGGTGCCGCTACGGCGCACCGAACTGGTGGAGATGCGCTCGCACGGCATCGTCCCCGGCGTGATCCAGGTGCCGCCCTCGGGCCAGTCGATCATCCAGCTCGAGGACGGCAACTCGGCCGGCGGCTATCCCAAGATCGGCGCCGTGATCGAGGCGGATCTCTGGCGCATCGCTCAGGCCGCGCCGGGCGCCACGCTGCGCTTCGCGCCCTGCGATGCCGCCGCGGCGCGGGCGGCGGAGCGCGCCGCGGCGGCCTATCTGGGCGAGCTCCGGCACCTGGCCTGGCTTGGTAGGCGCGAGCTGGGGAGCGCGGCGTGATGCGTGACCTGACCGGCAGCCTCGCCGGGCTCCTGGCCCTGATGCGCGCCACAGGCGTGACCGAGCTGGAACTGGCCGAGGGCGACACGGCGCTCCGGCTTTCGCTGCCGGCGCGCCCCCTGGCTGGCGCGGTTCCGGAGGCGACGCCACGCGCGGCCCCTGCCGTGGAGACCGTCCATGCGGTGGCCTTCGGCATCCTGCTGCTGCGGCATCCGGCGGAGACGCGCGATCCGCCGGCGGCGGGCGATGGCGGCGCGGGCGCGGGCGACACCGTCGCCCGCGGCGACATTCTCGCCTACCTGGCCGTGGGTCCGCTGCTGCAACCGGTCGTCGCGCCCTGCGACGGTGCCATCGAGGCCGTGCGCGGCCGGGATGGCGAAATCGCGGGCTTCGGCGCGCCGCTTTTCGACATCCTCCCGCTGGCCGCGGACACAAAGGAATGAGCATGAAGATCGACCTGAACTCGGATCTCGGCGAGGGCTTCGGCCGCTGGAAGATGGGCGATGACGAGGCCCTGATGAAGATCATCTCCTCGGCCAATATCGCCTGCGGCTACCATGCCGGCGACGCGGTGATCATGACCCGCATGGTCGAGGCGGCGAAGGAGAACGGCGTCGCGGTGGGCGCGCATATCGGCCTGCCGGACCTGCTGGGCTTCGGCCGCGTGCCGATGAACATCGATCCGCGCGACATGCAGAAGCACGCGCTCTACCAGCTTGGCGCGCTGGCGGCGATCGCGCAGGTCGGCGGCTGGAAAGTGACGCATGCCGGCTCGCATGGCGCCTTCGGTGAGATGTCGCGCGCCAACCCAGTCTATACCGAGCTGATGATGGACATCTACAAGGCCTTCGACAGAGACATGATTGTCGCTGTCTCGGTCAAGACGCATGGCGAGAAGTACGCCAAGTCCATCGGGCTGCGCACCGTCGGCAAGATCTTCGCGGACCGGGCCTATGACGACGAGGCGCAGCTGGTGAGCCGCAAGCTGCCGAACTCGGTGATCACCGACCTCGAGGTGGTGCGCGCCCGCATCCTGCAGTTCATGGACGATGGCACCGTCACGGCGCAGTCCGGCAAGCGCATCAAGGTCGATGCCCAGTGCGTGCTGGTGCACAGCGACACGGCCGGCTCGGTGGAGATCGCCCGCACGGTGCGCGAGACGGTCGAGAAGGGCGGGGGGCAGATCGTCCCGCTGACCGAACTGGCCTCCTGACGGGCACGCCGGCACATGACGTTTCGCACCGTCCTGGTGGCCAATCGCGGGGAAATCGCCCTGCGCGTGATCCGTGCCTGCCGCAGCCTGGGACTGCGAAGCGTCGTCGTGCACTCGGCCGCCGATGCGGGCGCCGCCTATCTGGCGCTGGCCGACGAGGCGCTGTGCATCGGACCCGGCCCGGCGGCCGCCAGCTATCTCGATCCCGGGCTGATCCTGCTTGCCGCCAATGCCACCGGCGCCGAGGCCATCCATCCCGGCTACGGCTTCCTGTCGGAGAATGCCGGCTTCGCCGAGGCGGTGGAGCGGGCGGGGCTGGTCTTCATCGGCCCCACCGCGCCGGTGATCCGCATGATGGGCGACAAGATCGAGGCCAAGGCGGCCATGCGCCGGTCCGGCGTCCCCTGCGTGCCCGGCAGCGAGGGCGCCCTGCCGGAAGACCACGCCGCCTGCGCCGCCATCGCTGAGGCGACGGGCTATCCGCTCATCGTCAAGGCGGCGGGAGGTGGCGGCGGGCGCGGCATGCGGGTGGTGCGCGAGCCCGCGGCGCTCCGCGAGGCCATCAAGATGACGCGGGAGGAGGCCCGACGCGCCTTCGGCAATCCCGAGCTCTACCTCGAGAAATTTCTGGAGCATCCCCGCCATATCGAGATCCAGGTGCTCTGTGACCAGCACGGGGCCGCCCTGTGGCTCGGCGAGCGGGACTGCTCGCTGCAGCGGCGCCATCAGAAGGTGGTCGAGGAGGCGCCGGCGCCCGGCATGCCGCGCGCTGAGATCGCAGCACTCGGGGAGCGCTGCGCCGCGGCCTGCCGCGCCATTGGCTATCGCGGCGCCGGTACCTTCGAGTTCCTCTATGAGGACGGCCTCTTCGCCTTTATCGAGATGAACACCCGCATCCAGGTGGAGCATCCGGTCACCGAGGCGATCACCGGGATCGACATCCTGCGCGAGCAGATCCGCGTCGCCATGGGCGAGCGCCTTGCCTTTGATCAGGACGACATCGCCATCCAGGGCCACGCGCTGGAATGCCGCATCAATGCGGAGGATGCGTTCAGCGGGTTGCCCTCGCCGGGACGCGTGACGGAATGGCACGCGCCCGGCGGGCCGGGCATTCGCGTCGACAGCCACATGGCGCCGGGCAGCGAGGTGCCGCCGCACTACGACTCCCTGATCGCCAAGGTCATCGCCCATGGCAAGGATCGCGAGGAGAGTCTGCGCCGCATGTCCGCCGCGCTGAATGAGATCCGCATCGAGGGCGTCGCGACCAATATCGGCCTGCATCGCCTCATCCTGGACGATCCCGACTTCCGGCGCGGCAAGACGACGATCCACCACCTGGAAAGGCGCCTCGCCCACCGCCTCACGACGGAGGAGGGCGCATGATGGCCTCCGGCTCCTCCGCGACGCTGGACGCCCCTGTGGCGGCGCGACCGATCCGGCTGCCACGCTGGAGCGTGGGGCTGTTCCTCCTGCTGCCGGCGGTGGCCTTCCTGGTGGTCTTCCTGGTCATCCCCTCGCTGACGTTGCTCAGCTACTCGGTGCTGACGCAGTCGGCCGCCGGCGATGTCGGCCTGCCCTTCAGCGTCTCGGGCTATGGCCGCCTGCTGCTGACACCCGCCTATCAGCGGGTGACGGTGCTCACCCTGAAGATCGCGCTGCTGACATCGCTGTTCACGGCGCTGCTGGCCTATCCGCTGGCCATGGTGATCGCCTATGGGCATTCGGCGCTCAGCCGGTTGACCATGATGCTGGTGGTGGCACCGCTGGTGGTCAGCGTGGTGGTGCGGACCTATGGCTGGCAGTTGCTGCTCGGCAGCGGGCCGAACGGCGTGGTGAACTGGGCGCTCGGCCTGTTCGGCCTGGGCCAGGTCTCGTTGCAGATCCTCTACACCGAATGGGCGGTGGTCGTTGCTTCGGTGCATGTCTTCCTGCCGCTGATGGTGCTGCCCATCGCCACCTCGCTGTCGCGCATCAGCCCGTCGCTGAACGAGGCGGCGCGGATGCTCGGCGCCTCGGCCTTCCGCGCCTTCCTGCGCGTCACGCTGCCACTCAGCGTGCCGGGCCTGGCGGTCGGTCTGACCATCGTCTTCTCGCTGACCGCCGCCTCCTATGTCACGCCGCAGATGCTGGGCGGGCCGCGCGGGCTGATGCTGGGCATCCTGCTGGAGCAGCAGGTGACCACGGTCTTCGACTGGCCCATGGGCTCGGCCATCGCCACGCTCATGGTGGTGATCGCCCTCGGAGCGCATATCGGCGTGACCTGGATGTTGAACCGGCGCCGGGCTGCGGTCCCGGCCGCGCAGGGAGAGGCATGATGCGGGGACGTCTGTCCGGGCTGGGCGGGTTCGTGACCTACACGATGGCCGTGCTGATCCTGCTCTTTGTGCTGGCGCCGCTGGTGGTCGTGGTCGCGCTGTCCTTCTCCGAGGCGGCCTTCGCGGTCTTCCCGCCCGTCGGCTTCACCTTCTCCTGGTACGAGACGGTGCTGAACGATCCCGAGTTCCAGCACTCCTTCCTGGTCAGCACCCTCCTGGCGCTGGCCGCGGCGCTCACCGCCTTCGCGCTCGGCATGCCGGCGGCCTATGCGCTGGATCGCTGGCGCGTGCCGGGCGGCGGCGCCATCGAGGCGATGCTGCTCTCGCCGCTGATCCTGCCGATCCTGATCACCGGCCTGGCGCTGCTGCAGTTCATGTCGATGATGAGGATGATGGAGGCCTCGGTGAACCTCTTCATCGGCCATGTGCTGATCACGCTGCCCTATCTGATCCGCACCATCACCGCCAGCCTGAAGCAGGTCGACCGCTCCCTGGAGGAGGCGGCGCTGACCCTCGGCGCCAGCCCCTTCACCGTCTTCTGGCGCGTCACCGTGCCGCAGATCCTGCCGGGCATCGCCGCCGGCTGCCTCTTCGCCTTCATGATCTCCTTCGACGACTTCCCGATCTCCTTCTGGCTGGCGGATGTCGAGACCATGCCGCTGCCGATCTACCTGCACAGCCTGATGGAGCGCGTCTTCGATCCCTCCGTCGCCGCCACATCGAGCCTGATGATCGTGACCGGCGTTCTCGCCGTCCTCGCCCTGGAGAAGCTCGTCGGCCTGCGCAAGGCGATGGGCGTGTGACCGGGAGCCGGACACCGCAACGCAAAGGACAATGACCGCCATGGACGACACCGCCCCCCCGGCCGCATCCCGCCGCAGCGTCCTGCTCGGCGCCCCCGGGCTGGCCGCTCCGCTCTTCTTCGTCCGCAATGCCTGGGCCGCCGGAAAGACGGTGCAGCTCGGCACCTATCGCGGCGTGCAGGGCGAATACGTGCGGAAGCAGATCGTGCCCAAGTTCCAGCGCGACTTCGATTGCCGCGTGCTGCAGACGGAGAACGTCACGCTCGGCAATATCGCCATCCTGCGCACGCAGAAGGCGAGCCCGGCCTATTCCGTCATGATGATGGACGACGTCGGCATCCCTATCGCCAAGGCCGAGGGGCTGATCGAAAAGCTTCCGGCCGATCGCATCCCGAACCTGGCGAAGGTCTTCCCCAACTTCCTCTACAACGACAGTCACGGCGCCGCCTTCGCGATCTCCTCGGTGGCACCCTGGTTCAACGCGCAGATGGCGCATCCGCCGGCCAGCTTCGCTGACCTCTGGCACGAACGCTACCGCGGCCGCTACATGATGATCACGCCGAAGCAGACGCAGAGCGTGCAGCTTCTGGTGATGGCCGCCTCGCTGGCCACCGGCAAGCCGGTGCTGGAGGCGCAGTACGAGCTGGAGAAGGGCTGGGACAAGATGGCCGAGCTCAGGCCCAACGTGCAGACCATCTACGAGATCGTCGGTGCCGTCGCCCTGCAGATCCAGCAGGGCCAGGGCGACATCGCCGGCCCGGACTTCTCCAAATCGGTGCTTCCCTATGTCGCCCGCCGCGCGCCGCTGCGCCTGATGGAGCCGGCCGAGGGCTCCTTCGCCGGGGTCAACTGCCTGACCCTGGTGAAGGATGCGCCGGAGCCCGATCTGGGTGCCGCGCTGATCGACCGCATCCTCTCGCCCGAGGCGCAGAAAGGGTTGGCGGAGGCGACCTATGCCGCCCCTGCCGTCACCGGCATCGAACTGAACAGGGATGTCGCGGCGGTGGCGCCCTATCCGGAAAGCCGCATGCGTGACCTGAAGCTCTATGTGCTGGACTGGGATCACATCAATCCGCAGCGCAGCGCGATTGTCGACCGCTTCAATCAGATCTTCGGAGGCTGAGACCGTGACCGCCAATCCGACCGACCTGGCGCTGTCCGGCCTGACCAAGTCCTTCGGCGGCACGCTGGCGGTGGACAATGTGACGCTGCGCATCTCCGCCGGCGAGATGGTGGCGCTGCTTGGACCCAGCGGCTGCGGCAAGACGACAACGCTGCGCATGGTGGCCGGCCTGGTCCAGCCGACATCGGGCGACGTGCTGATCGACGGCTACCGTGTCACGCATATCCCGGTGCATCGCCGGAACATCGGCATGCTGTTCCAGAACTACGCGCTGTTCCCACATCTGACGGTGGCGCAGAACGTCGCCTTCGGTCTGCAGATGCGGCGGGTGTCACGGGCCGAAGTGGCCTCGCGTGTTACCACGGCCCTGCGCCTGGTGCAGCTCGACCCCTTCGCCGAGCGCCTGCCCTCGGCGCTTTCGGGCGGGCAGCAGCAGCGCGTGGCGCTGGCGCGCGCCATCGTCATCGAACCCTCCCTGCTGCTACTCGACGAGCCGCTCGGGGCCCTCGACAAGAGCCTGCGCGAGGCCATGCAGGGCGAGATCCGTGCCATCCAGAAGCGCCTGGGCATCACCGCCGTCATGGTGACGCATGACCAGGAAGAGGCCATGACCATGGCCGACCGCATCGTGGTGATGCGTGGCGGTGTGCTGGAGCAGGTCGGCACGCCGGAGGAGGTCTACAGCCACCCGGCAAACCGCTTCGTCGCAGGCTTTCTCGGCGCCTCCAACTTCCTGCGCGGCAGCGCGCTGGGCCGGGAGGGCGGCGAAGTCGTGATGCGGCTCGACGGCGGCGGGCTGGCGCGGGTGCGCGCCGGCGCGGGCCCCGGCGGACCGCTGATCGCCATCCGTCCGGAGGCCGTTCGCCTGCAGCCGGCTTCCGCCGAGGCGCCGGTCGAGAACGGCATCCCGGGGACCGTCGAGCAGGTTCGCTATCGTGGCCAGTCCACGCATATCCACCTGCGGCTCGACGATGGCGAGTCTTTCCTGGCCTATCTCTCCAATGGCGACGAGGCGGTGCCGCGGCAGGGGTTCCGCCCCGGTGACCGCATGCTCGCCAGCTGGTCCAGCGCCAGTGCCACCATGATCGCCGACGCCTGAACCGGACCGCTCCGGGAAGCGCCCAGAACAATCATGATCCCCCTTGTGAACGGGGAGGACGGGCTGCCACTCCCGCGCCGCCTCCTCGCCATTCTCACCATGGCCTGCGCCGTGACCCTGAGCGGCCTCGGCACCAGCATCGTCAACCTGGCGCTGCCGGAGATCGCCCGGGACCTCGGCGCCAGCCCCAGCGGCTCGACTTGGCTGGTCAGCGGCTACCAGCTCGCCATGGCGGTCTGCCTGCTGCCCTTCGCCGCGCTGGGCGAGATCCATGGCTATCGCCGAGTCTATCTCGCCGGACTCGTGGTCTTCCTGATCGCCTCGACCGGCGCGGCGCTGTCCGGCTCGCTGGCGGCGCTCGTGGTCTGGCGCATCGCCCAGGGCGTGGGCGCGGCGGGTATCCTCAGCGTCAACATCGCCATCCTGCGTTTCGTTTATCCCGCCGCGCACCTCGGCCGGGGCATCGGCGTCAATGCGGTGATCGCCGGCGTGTCGATGACGGCAGGCCCGCCGGTCGGCGCCCTGTTGCTGGAACTCGGCGGCTGGCCGCTGCTCTTCGTGGTCAATGTGCCGCTGGGCAGCGCGGCGCTTTTGCTGGCGCTGCGCTCGGTGCCGCGCACGCCTCTGGCCGCGCATCGCTTCGACCTCGGCGGCGGCGCCTGCAGCGCGGGCATGCTCGGCCTGTTCCTGACGGCGGCGAACGGACTGGCGCATGGCTATCCGGCCTGGCTGACGGTCGGTGCCCTGGCGTTGAGCGCGGCCGCCGGCGCCAGGCTGCTGTTGCGCCGCCAGGGCGTGGCGCCGCCCGTCATGCCGCTCGACCTGCTGCGGATTCCGCTGTTCCGCCTCTCGGTGCTGACCTCTGTCCTATCCTTCGCGGCGCAGATGCTGGCCCTTGTCGTGCTGCCCTTCCACCTGGAGCGGCTGACCGGCATGAACGCCGCCCGATTGGGCATCGAACTGGCCATCTGGCCGGCCTGCACCATGGCCATCGCCGTGGTGGCGGGCCACCTCGCGGACCGCTTTTCCGCCGCCATCCTGGGCACGGCGGGTCTGGCGGTGCTCGCCGCCGGGCTGCTGGCCCTCGCCGGCATGACGGCGGAGACGGGGACGGTCGGCATCGCGTGGCGCATGGCGCTCTGCGGCCTGGGCTTCGGCCTGTTCCAGTCGCCCAACAACCGCGTCCTGATGGCGACCGCGCCCCGGGCACGCAGCGGGGCGGCGAGCGGCATGCTCGGCACCGCCCGGCTGGTGGGGCAGTCCTTGGGCGGCACGCTGGCGGCGGTCGCGCTGGCCGCCCCCGTCGCGCTCGCGCTGGAGATCTCGCTGGCCCTCGGCGCCGCCATCGCGCTGTGCGCGGCCCTGGCGAGTGCCTCCCGGCTCACCATGCGCCACGCCGCGCCGAAGCAGGCCTCCGCGGCGGCGGTGACCGAAGCCGGAATCGGCGGTGCTGAACAGAGGAGCAGTCCGTGATGACGATCGACATCCTGTTGCGATCGACCTCGCCGGTCATCCAGGCGGCGCTCGAGGCGGAAGGTTTCCGCCTGCATCGCATGGCGCCCGGTGAGGCGCCGCCACCCGCCCCGGTGCGCGAGGAGGTTCGCGTCGCCGTGACGACCGGCTTCATCGGCCTCGGCCGCGAGGTCATCGCCAGCCTGCCACGCCTGGAACTGATCTGCTGCAGCGGCACGGGCTACGAGAATGTCGATGTGCGGGCGGCGCTGGAGCGCGGCGTGACGGTGACGCACGGCTCCGGCCTGAATGCTTCGGCCGTCGCCGATCATGCCATGGCCATGCTGCTCGCCCTGATGCGCGATCTCGGCGGCTTCGACCGCGCCCTGCGCGAGGGGCGCTGGCGCGAGGCGCTGCAGGCCCGGCCGATTCCCGGCGGCAAGCGCCTGGGGCTGGTCGGCCTCGGCGCGATCGGGGAGCGGATCGCGCGGCGGGCGGAGGCGTTCGAGATGACGATCGCCTATCATAAGCGCCAGCCGCGGGCGGATGTCCCCTGGCGCTTCGTGCCCACCCTGCTGGACCTGGCGCGGGAGGCCGACATCCTCGTCATCGCCGCGCCCGGCGGCGCGGCCACCTGGCACATCGTCGGCCGCGAGGTGCTGCAGGCCCTGGGGCCGCGGGGCTTCCTGGTGAATGTCGGCCGCGGCAGCGTGGTCGATACCGCGGCGCTGGTCGAGGCGCTGGCGGCCCGGACCATCCAGGGCGCCGCGCTCGACGTCTTCGAGGATGAACCGCATGTGCCGCGGGCCCTTCTGGATGCGCCCAACCTGCTGCTGTCGCCGCATGTCGCCTCCTGGGCGCCCGAGATCCTGGAGGCCTCGGCCGATCTCGTGCGGCGGAACATCCTGCGCTTCCTCGCCGGTGAGCCCGTTCTGACGCCCGTGCCGGAGATGACGGCGGGACGCTGAACGGTCGCGCGGGGGCCTGACGCCCGCTTCGGACGCGAAGATCCGATGCCCGCAGGGATCGCTGTCCGCGAACCTTCCCGGCGTGGCAGCGGCGCCGACCTAGACCGGATCAGGCCCCGCCAGCGCCAACTATGCCGAGGGGCGCCGCGCCGCCGCCATGGCCTGTCCCATCACCCAGTCGCGGAAGGCGCGCAGCGTAGGGATGTCTTCCGCCGCCTCGGGATAGGCCAGGCAATAGGCCGCCTCGCCGCCGAGCGTCTGCCGGAACGGCGTCGCCAGCCGCCCGGCGCCGATCTCCTGCTGCACCAGGAAGCGCGGCAGCAGGGCGACGCCGAGGCCGGCGGCGCAGGCCTCGGCCACCATGGCCGTGTGCTGCATCAGCGGGCCGCGCAGCCCGTCCATGCCTTTCACCCCCGCCTGGTCCAGCCATTCCACCCATCCGCGCGGGCGCGTGGTCTGCTGGATCAGGATCTCCCGCCCCAGGTCGGCCGGCGCGCGCAACCGCGCCGCGATGGCCGGCGTGCAGACGGGCAGGCGGGCATCCGGCATCAGAGGGTGCCGCCGGATGCCAGGAACGGCCTCCTCGGACATCATGATGGCGGCATCCACATCCTCCGCCGCGAAGTCCATCGGCGCCAGGCGCGTGGTGTAGTTCATGAAGTTCAGCAGCACGCCTGGATAGGCGGTGCGGAAGGCGGGCAGGCGCGGCGTCAGCCAGCGCGTGCCGAAGGTGGGCGAGACGGCGAGGTTCAGCGTGCCGCCTGTGCCGCGATGCGCCAGCAGGTCGCGCGTCGCGCCTTCCAGCCGGGCGAGGCTGACGCGCACGCGCGGGGCATAGGCGTTGCCGGCCGGGGTCAGCACCAGGCGCTGGCGGACCCGCTGGAAGAGCCGCAATCCCAGTAGCGCCTCGAGCCCCGCGAGCTGTCGGCTGACCGCGCTTTGCGTCAGCCGCAGTTCCTCGGCGGCGCGGGAGACGCTGAGATGGCGGGCGCAGGCCTCGAAGGCCTGCAGCGCGGCGGTCGGCGGGACATGGCGTCGCATCGCCGGAGTTTATTCCATTCCGTCATGAGCGCATGCCGGAGTTTCAGTTGCCGGAGAGCCCGATCCTGTCGAATCTGCGAGGCGACCGGATGCGCGGCGCCAGAACGGCACCGCCGCGACGGGAAGCGGACCGCTCGGACACTGGACCGCGCGGCCGGGGAAGATCCCGCCAGCTCGCTCGCCATGCCCATGGAGTGAGGTCGATGCCGTTCGTCCACCTTCCGCGCCGCGCCCTCGCCGGCGCCGCCGCGGCCACCGCGCTGTCTCCGCCGCTCGCCAGGGCCTCCTGGGCGCCACCCCGCCCCATCCAGGTGCTGGTGGGCTATCCCCCTGGCGGCGCGGTGGACATCCTGATCCGCGTGGTGGCGGAGGGGGCCCAGCGCCTGCGTGGCGTGCAGATCGTGCCGGAGACCCGCAGTGGCGCCTATGGCTTCATCGCGGCGCAGACGACCGCCCGCGCGGCGCCGGATGGCGCCACGCTCTGCAGCGCCATCATGGGCATGATGAGCGTGCTGCCCGCCATCCCCGGCATTCCCGTGCCGCTCGACCTCGACCGCGAGCTGACGCCGGTGGTGGCGCTCGCCGGCACGCCGATGGCGCTGGTGGCGCGGCCGGACGCGCCCTTCGCCGATATCGACGGGTTGATCGAGTATGCGCGGTCGCGCAAGGGCGCGGCGACCTATGCCTCCTCCGGCAACGGCTCCATCAACCATCTTGGCGGTGCCCTGTTCTGCGGCGCGACCGGCGTGGAGATGACGCATGTGCCCTATCGCGGCGGCGCGCCGGCGACGCTCGATGTCTCCGCCGGCCGGATCGACATGATGGTCGCCAATGTCGCCGAGGTGGCGCAGCAGATCGCCGCCGACCAGCTCAAGGGCCTGGGCGTGACGGCCAGGGAGCCGACGCCGCTGGCGCCGCAGCTCGCCCCGCTGGCCGGCCGCATCCCGGCGATGGAGATCAACAACTGGTTCGGACTGGCCGGTCCGGCGAACCTGCCGGCCGAGATCCGCGGCGGGCTCGGCCAGATGTTCCGCGACGTCGTCCATGACCCGCAGACAGCCAGGATCCTCGTCGAGCGCGGCCTGCTCCCGCTCGGCGAATTCGGCGAAGCCTTCAGCCAGCGCATCCTGCAGGACCGCGAGCGCTGGAAGAAGGTCGTGCAGGCCAACAACATCCGCGGGGACTGACCTCCGCCCCGGCTCCGCACGTATCCAGGAAAGACCATGACAGCGCCATCCTCATCCTCGCCCCTTTCCCTGGGCATCGACATCGGCGGCACCTTCACCGATCTCGTCATCCTCGATCCCGCCGACGGTCGGGCCAGCATCTGGAAGGAGAGCACGACGCCGGACGACCCGTCGCGCGGCGCGATCACCGGGCTGCAGCGGCTTCTGGCGCGCGACAGGATCGCGGCCGGCGCGATCGGGCGGGTGGTTCATGCCACCACGCTTTTCACCAATGCGCTGATCGAGCGCAAGGGCGCGCCCACCGGGCTGCTGACCACCGCCGGCTTCGCCGACGTGCTGGAGATCGGGCGCGAGCGGAAGTACGAGCTCTACGACCTGTTCCTGGAAATGCCGAGGCCACTCGTTCCGCGCCCCTGGCGGCGCGAGGCGAAGGAGCGGCTGGCGCCCGATGGCAGCATCGAGCGGCCGCTGGATGTCGAGGCGACGCTCGCCGAGGTGGCCGATCTCGTGGCGCAGGGCGTCACCAGCCTCGCCATCTGCTTCCTGCATGCCTACGCCAATCCCGTGCATGAGCGGATGGCGGCGGAGGCCATCGCGGCGCGCTTCCCGCGGCTCTCGCTGTCGCTCTCCTGTGACATCGCGCCGGAGATCCGTGAATATCCTCGCACGGCCACCACCGCCGCCAATGCCTATGTCCGCCCCATCGCCGAAACCTATCTCGACACGCTGGAGGCGGCGCTCAAGCAGACAGGCATTCCGGGCGGCCTCTTCCTCATGCTCTCCAACGGCGGCCTGACGCATGTGGCCGAGGCCAAGCGCGCGCCGGTGCAACTGCTGGAAAGCGGCCCGGCGGCGGGTGCTCTGGCGGGCGCGTGGTTCGGGCGCCATGCGGGGCTCGAGCGTGTGCTGGCCTTCGACATGGGTGGAACCACCGCCAAGCTCGCCCTGGTCGACGATGGCGAGCCCCTGGTGGCCTGGGGCTTCGAGGCGGCGCGCACCAAGCGCTTCCTGCGCGGCTCCGGCCTGCCGATCCAGATCGCGACGGTGGAGCTGATCGAGATCGGCGCCGGCGGCGGCTCCATCGCGCGCCGCTCCGAACTCGGCACGCTCAATGTCGGGCCGGAGAGCGCGGGCGCGCAGCCCGGCCCCGTCTGCTACGGCCGTGGCGGCACCGAGCCCACCGTGACCGACAGCGATCTGGCGCTGGGCTACCTGAATCCCGATTTCTTCCTCGGCGGCACGATGCGCATCGATCCCGGCCCGGCGGTCGCCGCGCTGCGAGGCCTGTCCTCCCAACTGGGTCTGGAGGCCGGGCGCGCCGCGCCGGGAATCCATGACCTGGTGAACGAGAACATGGCCGGCGCCGCGCGCGTCGCCATCGCCGAGCGCGGGCGCATCCCGAGTGACTACGCGCTCCTGGCCACCGGCGGCGCGGCGCCGGTTCATGCCTGGAACGTCGCCACGAAGCTCGGCGTCTCCCGCGTCGTCTGCCCGCCCGGCGCGGGAGCGGGCAGCACCATCGGCATGCTTATGGCCCCGGCCCGGATCGACCGCGTCACCTCCCGCAACGAAGCGCTGGCGGCGGCGGACTGGGCGGAGATCACCGCCGCCTTCGAGGCGCTGGAGCGGGAGGCGCTGGAGGTCGTCGGCGGCACCGGCGCCGATCTGGCCCGTTGCACGGTGCGGCGCCTCGCCGACATGCGCTATGTCGGCCAGGGTTCGGAGATCACCGTGGCCCTGCCGGAGCGGCTCGATGCGGGGGGCGTGCTGGCCGCCTTCGAACGCGCCTACCGGCAGCTGTTCGGGCGCACGCCACCGGGCGCCAATGTGCAGTTCGTGGCGCTGCGCCTGTCCGCCTCCGCGCCGATGCCGGGCGCGGGCGCGACGCTGCGGATCGGCGGCGGCGAGGCTGGCGGGGAGGCGCTGAAGGGACATCGCCGTGTCCACTTCCCCGACGCGGGGGAGATCGAGACGCCGGTCTACAACCGTTACGGCCTGGCGCCGGGCGTCGTGCTCGAGGGGCCAGCGGTCTTCGAGGAGAATGAGAGCACCTTCGTCGTCGGCCCCCGCGCGCGCATCGGCGTGCTGCCCGACGGCTCCATCCTGGCGGAGCGCGTGGCATGAACGAAACGGGCATGAACGAAACGCAGGCTGTGCGGCGCTTCGACGCCGTGGAGATCGAGTTGCTCTGGCGGCGGCTGATCTCGCTGGTGGACGAGGCGGCGGCGGCGCTGGTCCGCACCAGCTTCTCCACCCTCGTGCGGGAGAGCTACGACTTCTCCTGCGTGGTGACGGATGCCCGGGGCCAGTCCCTGGTGCAGGCGACGGAAAGCATCCCGAGCTTCATCGGCACCCTGCCCGAGACGGTCAAGCACTTCATCCGCCACTTCCCGGAGGAGACGCTGCAGCCGGGTGACGTGCTGATCACCAACGACATCTGGCTCGGCACCGGGCACCTGCCCGACATCACCGTGGCCAAGCCGATCTTCCGCCAGGGTCGGCTGGTCGCCTTCAGCGCCTCGACCGCGCATGCTCCGGATATCGGCGGCAAGATCCGCAGCCCCGAGCCGCGCGAGGTGTTCGAGGAGGGCCTGCAGATCCCGCCGATGAAGCTGCTGCGCGCCGGGCAGCAGGACGACACGCTGATCGCGATCATCCGCAAGAACGTCCGCACGCCCGACCAGACCATGGGCGACCTATGGGCGCAGGTGGTGGCGCTCGACCTGATGGAGGAGCGGCTTCTGGTGTTGATGGAGCAGGCCGGGCTGCCGCATCTGCGCGACCTGGCGGGCGAGATCCATTCGCGCTGTGACGCCGCCATGCGCACCGCCATCGCGGCGCTTCCGGATGGCACCTATACCAGCTCGCTGCAGACCGACGGGCTGATGGACCGGCCGATCACCCTGCGGCTGGCCATGACCGTCGCGGGCGACACGATCACGGCGGACTTCACCGGGACGGACCCGCAGGTGGACCGGGCCATCAACTGCGCGCTCTGCTACACCTATGCGATGACGATGTATGGGGTGAAGGTCTGCACCAGCCCCAACCTGCCGAACAACGAGGGCGCCTGGCGGCCTATCCGCATCGAGGCGCCGGCGGGCTGCATCGTCAACCCGGTCTTCCCCGCCTCGGGCGGATCGCGCATGTTGATCGGGCACTACATCCCGATGCTCGTCTTCGGCTGCCTCGGGCAGATCGTGCCGGATCGGGTCATGGCCGCCTGCGGCTCGCCGATGTGGGGCATGAACCAATCCGGCGTCACGGCGGCCGGCAAGCCCTACGCCAACATGTTCTTCTTCAACGGCGGCATGGGCGCCAACATGCGCGGCGACGGGATCTCATGCCTCTCCTGGCCGTCCAACGTGTCCTCCACGCCGGTCGAGATCACCGAGCACATCGCGCCACTCCGGGTGCACCATAAGCGCCTGCGCCCCGGCAGTGGCGGACGCGGCCGGCATCGCGGCGGACTGGGGCAGGAGGTGCTGATGGAAAGCCGCTCCGACAGCCCCATCGCCGTGTCCTTCCTGGCGGAGCGGACGCTCTTCCCGGCCTTCGGCATCGAAGGCGGCGAGGCCGGCGCGCCGGGCGTGTTGCACATCAACGGGAAGGCCGTGGATCCCAAGCGGCAATATGTGCTCCAGACGGGCGACACGGTCATGATGGCGACGCCCGGCGGCGGCGGCCATGGATCCGCGGGAGAACGGGATAGGACGTTGGAGGAGGCCGACGCCAGGCACGGGTACTGAGAAGTAGGCCTGCTCGACGCTCGAGGGAGGGTGCCGCTCCATCCGCAGGTCCGCTCGGCATTGTGCTGGAGGATGCGGGCATGGCGGGGCGTTTGCAAACGGAAGGGAAGGTGCTGGCCCGTGCTGTTAGCAACAGGCAGGGCCAGCGGGCCGGCCCTGCAACGGAGCGTGCAGCGACCTGCTGGGCGTTTTCTGCCGCCTCGGGAACTGGCGGCGCGTCGCCACCCGCCACGACCGCCCGGCTCAGGGCTTCCTCGCCCCGCTCGCCTTCATCGCCGCCGTCACGCAGCCGATCTGAATGCGTCCCCGACCTGGGCCGGACCGGCCTCGCCCTTCACAACACGATGCCGCGCGCCTTGATCAACCGGCCATAGACCTCCTGCTCCCGCCGCACCAGCGCGGCGAAGTCGTCGAGCGGCAGCGGGTCGAGGGTGACGTCGGGCGTGGCGCGGCTGCGCACCGCCTCGCTGTTCACCGCCGCCTCCAGCGCCGTGGCGAGCTTCTGCAGGATCGGCGCCGGCACGCCGGCGGGCGCCACCAACCCGTGCCAGAACTCGAAGACGACGTCGGGATGCACCGTCTCGCGCAGGGTCGGCACATCGGGCAGCGCGGCGTTGCGCTCGGCGGAGGTGACGGCGAGGACGCGGAACCGGCCGCTCTCCAGATGCGGCAGCAGGGAGAAGACCGAGCCGGCATAGAAGGGGATGCGCCCCTCGCCCATGTCGGTGACGATCGGCACTTCGCCGCGATAGGCGACGTTCTGCATGCGGACCTTCGCCTGCGCCATCATCAGCTCCATGGCGATATGCGGCGAGCTGCCGTTGCCCACGCTGCCGAAGCCGATGTCGGGGTTCTTCCTGATGTGGTCGAGCGCCTGGGCGACGGTGTGGATCGGCAGCTTCGCCGTGACGGCGAAGGCGAGCGGCGCGCGATAGACGCGCAGCAGCGGGGCGAAATCCTCCAGCCGGTAGGGGATTTTTGGATAGAGGTTCGGGTTGAGCGAGAGCGTGCTCGTCGCCACCCAGCCGATGGTGTAGCCGTCCGCCGGGGCGCGGGCGACGGATTCGGCGGCGATCATGGTGTTGGCGCCCGCCTTGTTCTCCAGCACCACGCTCTGGCCGAGCGACTGGTGAAGCTGCTCGGCGATCAGCCGCGCCAGCACGTCGCCGGCGCCGGGGGCGAAGGGATAGACGAGGCGGATCGGCCGGTCCGGCCAGGCCTCCGCCGCGGCCCGGGCGCGGGGCAGGAGGGGGAGGGCGGCCAGGGCCGCGCCGAGGCCGGCGCGCCGCGTGAACATGGACATGGTCGGGGACTCCTCATCCTGTTGCGGGCGCGCCCTTCTCATGCGGCGGGGGCGCGCTTCCTTCGCTCCGAGACCGGCACCGCCCGCCGGCCGATCACCCCGGCCTCGGCCAGCCGGGCCCGCGCCCCGGCATCCAGGCCCAGCCCGGCCAGGACGGTGTCGTTGTCCTCGCCCAGCGTCGGCGCCGGGCGGCGCACCGCGAAGGGTTCGCCGCCGGCCGGCCGGAAGGGCGCGGAGGGCTGCTCGTGCGGGCCGAGGAAGGCGCGCGTGGTGGCCTGCCAGAAGCGGCGCGCCACCAGATGGGGGTCCCGCCGCAGCCGGGTCGGCCAGGCCACGACCCCGGCGGCGACCCCGGCGGCCTGCAGGGCGTGCA
>NZ_JBSXMU010000059.1:0-23489 GCF_054073225.1 Teichococcus aerofrigidensis | reverse complement strand
GTGCAGCCCGGCCCGCCAGGCCAGGGCCGGGCGCGGCGCGGCGCCGAGGAGCAGGACGAGCCTCCGCCGCCGCCCGAGTCGCGCCATCTCTCCGAGCAGGGCCGGGGGCAGGCCGCGGGCCACCACCCCGCCGCCACGGGGCAGGCCGGCGGCGGCGGGCCTGGGGTCGGGCAGGCGCGCCGGATCGCTGAACAGCCAGAGGCGGGGCAGCGCCGCGCCCCGCCGGCTGCGGCCCGGCTTGAGCCGGGATGCCGCGCCCTCTACCGTCCGCATGCCATGGCCTCCATCTCCGACAACCTGAAGCACATCCAGGACCGCATCGCCGCCGCCTGCGCAAGCGCCGGGCGCGATGCCGCCGGCGTCACGCTCGTCGCCGTCTCCAAGTTCCATCCGGCCGACTCGGTGGCCGCCGCCCTGGCCGCCGGCCAGACGACCTTCGGGGAGAACCGGGTGCAGGAGGCGATGGGCAAGTTCCCGGACCTGCGCCCGGCCCATCCGGCGCTGCGCCTGCATCTGATCGGCGCCCTGCAGACCAACAAGGCGCGCGACGCCGTGCGGGTGGCCGATGTCATCGAGAGCCTCGACCGGCCACGGCTCGCCGCCGCCCTGGCCGAGGCCATGCGGCGCGAGGGGCGGCGGCCCGCCCTGCTGGCGCAGGTCAATATCGGCCGGGAGCCGCAGAAGGCCGGGATCGATCCGGACCGGCTGGCGGACTTCCTCGCCGAATGCCGGGAGGCGCATGGCCTCGCCATCGAAGGGCTGATGTGCATCCCCCCGGCCGCGGAGGACCCGGCGCCGCATTTCGCGGCGCTGGCGGAAAGCGCCGCGCGACTCGGCCTTCGCACCCTTTCGATGGGGATGAGCGGCGATTTCGAGACCGCGATCCGCCACGGTGCGACGCATGTCCGGGTAGGCACGGCGATCTTCGGCGAGCGCCAGGCCTGAGGCGGCTTCCATCCGAGACGATGAGGACATTATAGTGGACGGCGCACCCCACCGGAGCGCCGTCATGTCCCGCCAGATCCGCCTGAACGCCTTCGACATGGCCTGCCTCGGGCATATCCAGCAGGGGCTCTGGACGCATCCGCGCGACAACAGCCTGGGCTACAACCGCCTGGAGCACTGGGTGGATCTGGCCCGGACGCTGGAGGCCGGGCTGTTCGACGGCCTCTTCCTGGCCGATGTGCTCGGCATCTACGATGTGCTGGGCGGCGGGCCGGAGGCCGCGCTGCGGGGGGCGGTGCAGGTGCCGCTGCTCGACCCGGCGATGCTGGTCCCGGCCATGGCGGCGGCGACCACGCATCTCGGCTTCGGCATCACCTGCAACCTGGCCTATGAGCCGCCCTTCCTCTTCGCCCGGCGGATGTCCACGCTGGACCACCTGACGCGCGGGCGCGTCGGCTGGAACATCGTCACCGGCTATCTCGACAGCGCGGCGCGCGCCATGGGCCTGGCGCGGCAGATGGCGCATGACGACCGCTACGACCTGGCTGAAGAGTATATGGAGGTGGTCTACCGCCTCTGGGAAGGCAGCTGGGCCGGGGACGCCGTGCGGGCGGACCGGGCCGCCGGGCTCTATGCCGATCCCGCCCGGGTCCGGCGGGTGCGGCATGCCGGGCCGCAGTACCAGCTCGACGCCATCCATCTCTGCGAGCCCTCGCCGCAGCGCACGCCGCTGCTCTATCAGGCCGGCGCCTCGGACCGGGGCCGCGCCTTCGCCGCGCGGCATGCCGAATGCGTCTTCCTCAATGGCGGGCCGAAGCCGCAGGTGGCGGCGCTGGTGGCCGATCTGCGCGCCCGGGCCGCGCCACGGCCCATCCAGGTGCTGGTCGGCGCCACGGTGATCGTGGGGGCGACCGAGGCCGAGGCGCGCGACCTGCTGGAGGAGTATCGCCGCCACGCCAGCGTCGAGGGGGCGCTCGCCCATGCCGCCGCCTCGCTGGGCATCGACTTCGACCGCTACGGCATGGACGAGCCGATCGAGGCCGGCGGCAGCCAGGCGATCCAGTCCAATGTCACCGCGATGCGGCAGGCGGCGGGCGCGGTGCTGACCAAGCGGAGGCTGATCGACCAGTTCGTCCTGGGCAGCCGGCAGCCGCCGATCGTCGGGTCCGCCACGCAGGTGGCGGAGGCGCTGCTGGCCTGGGTCGCCGAGGCCGATGTCGACGGCTTCAACCTCTCCCGCACGGTCATGCCGGAAGGGCTGGAGCGATTCGTCCGCCTGGTGGTGCCGATCCTGCAGGAGCGGGGCGCCTACAAGACCGGCTACGCGCCCGGCACCTATCGCGAGAAGCTGTTCGGCGCCGGGCCGCTGCTGGCGCCCCCGCATCCGGCGGCCGGCCTCCGCCTGGCGTGAAGGCCGGCCCGGGGCGCGCCGTGGCTCAGGCGGCCAGGGCCAGGATGCGGGCGTCAGGATGCGGGCGTCAGGATATGGATCGCCCGGCTCGCCACCATCTCCTTCGTGCGCTCGCCATAGGCCTGCATGTGCGGCGAGGCGGCATGCGCCTTCAGCGCCTCCGGGCTGGCCCATTTCTCGACGACGACGAAGCTGTCCGGCCCGAAGGCGGCGGGCGTGCGCTCGGCGTCGATGGCCGGGCCGTATTCGATGCAGCCCTCCTCGGCCAGCACCGCCGGCATATTGGCGCGGAACTCCCGCAGCACGGCCTCGCGCTGGCCCGGCTTGGCGGTGATGATGGCGATGACATGGATCATGCGATGGACGCTCCCTTGGCGGGGCCTGTCGCCGGCCCCGGACAGCCGGGATGCTAGGGGGCGGAGGGCGGCCTGCCAACCGGCCGGCGGCCGCCCCTCACCGCCGCAGCAGCGCCACTAGGTAGCGGCACGCCGCCGTGCCGGGATTGTGGAAGCGGCAGGGCGCGGGCGGGCCGAGACGGAGACAGTCGCCCGGATGCATCTCGTGCCGCGAGGCGCCCTGCGTGAAGTCCAGCCGCCCTTCCAGCAGCAGGATCTGCTGGTCCTGGATGAAGGCGAAGGCGGCGGCGGGGTAGTCCACCGAACGGCCTGGCGGCAGCACGCCCTCCACCAGCTCCAGCGGTGTCGGCGGGCCACCGGCCGGCGTCACCGCGCGGCGGGTGAAGCCGGTTTCCGGATCGCTCCAGAGCGGCTGGGCGGCGGCGGGCAGGAGCTGGCCGGCGCCGTGCTCCACACGCGCCAGCAACTGCGACAGGCTGAGGCCGAAGGCGCCGGACAGCCGGCCGAGCAGGGCGGCGGTGGGGCTGACCTCGTCCCGTTCGATCTTGCTGATCATCGCCTTGGAGACACCGGAGCGCTCGGCCAGCTCGGCGAGCGACCAGCCGCGGGCCTCGCGCTCGGCCTTCAGCCGCTGGGCGAGGAGGGATGCGGCATCGGCGGGCATGGCGCGGAGCATAGGCAGGCGGCCGGATGGTGGCCAGAGGGGGGGTGCCAGGGCGGAATGGCCGGCGCCTCCCCCTGGTCACCCCTCCTTGGTCATCTCTCGGGGGGCTATCGGCCCGTGCGGAGCGCGCGGGTCGCGGCCTCGTCGATGCCCTCCCCGGCGATCGCCACGCCGTAGTCGCGCCGGGCGGTGGCGGGGGAGATCAGCCCGTCCAGCACATCCTCCAGCACCCGCGCCGGGTCGCGCCGGAAGGGGTCGCCATAGCCGCCGCCGGCCGGACCCTCGCAGAGGAAGGTGTCTCCCGCCTTCACCGCCCGGTGCGGCACCTTCGAGGGCAGCGCCGCCGTGCCGCCCGCCGCGCCGAGCAGGCTGAGCCGGGCGGTGGCGCCCGCGCCGCCGCCGAGGAAGCCCCAGGGCCGGTGCGCGTGGCCCTCGCCCTCGACCGAGGTGCCGGCATCGGTCAGGAAGCGGATCTCGCGCACCGAGCCGAGGCCGCCGCGCCACTCGCCGGCGCCGGCCTCGTCCTCGCGCAGCTCGTAGCGGGTCACGCGCAGCGGCAGGTGGCTCTCGATGTCCTCGATCGGGTTGTTGCGGGTGTTGGCGTAGAGCGTGTCCACCGCGTCCATGCCGTCCTGCCCGGGCCGCCCGCCATAGGCGCCCTCGAAGATCTCCATGTGCACCCAGTGCCCCTCCTCCCGCAGGCCGGAGAAGGCGATGACCTTGAGGTTGCCGATGCCGGCCGAGACCTGTCCCGGCACCGCCTGGGCCAGCGCCTTCATCACCGTGTCGGCCAGCTGGTTGCCCGGGCAGAAGCGGGCGATGGTGGGCGCCGGGAAGGTCGGGTTGGCGAGGCAGCCCCGCGGCGCGCGGATCTCGATCGGCCGCGTCAGCCCCTCGTTCACCGGGACATGGCCGAGGATGGCGGTGTCCAGCAGCACCGAGCGGACGGTGAGCCAGACGGCGACATCCACCGTGCCATGGAAGGGCATGTTGATCGGCCGGTCCGGGATCTGCGGCGCGGTGCCCTCGAGGTCCACCACCAGCCCGTCGCCGACCTTGGTGACGGTGGCGACGATCGGCAGGTCGCGCCGCGCCGGGTCGTCCAGGTAGCCGTCGATCCGCGTCTCGGCGCGCCAGCTCCCCTCGGGCAGGGCGGCGATGGCGCGGCGCATCAGCCGCTCGGCCTGGTCCAGCATGGCGGCGCAGGTGGCGCGGAAGCCGGCCAGGCCATGCTGCGCGACCAGCGCCGCCATCCGCTCGGCGCCGATGCGGCTGGCCGCCACCTGCGCCTCCATGTCGCCCACCACCAGCTCCGGCGCGCGCAGGTTGTCGCGCAGCATCTGCCAGACCGCCTCGTTGCGGACGCCGCGATCATGGACCTTGATCGCCCGGAAGCGCAGCCCCTCGGCATAGGCGTCGATGGCGTCGACGATGCCGCAGGAGCCGGGCGTCAGCGCGCCGATGTCGAGATGATGCGCCGTGGTGACGGAAAAGCCGACGAGGTGCTCCCCCGCCTGATCCACGTGAAACACCGGCACCAGGAAGGCGACGTCCGGCCCGTGGCTGGCGCCGCCATAGGGGTCGTTGTGCATGATGACGTCACCGGGCCGGACCGGCTCGCCCCGCGCGGCGAGCGTCGCCAGCACCGCCTTGACGTAGCCGGGGATGGGGCCGGATTGCAGCGGCGTGGATTGCGCCGATTCCGCCAGGCCCTGCCCGGTCTCGTCGGTCAGGGCGGCGCCGAAATCCTCCGATTCGCGGATGATCGAGGAATAGGCCATCCGCATCAGCTTGTAGCCGACCTCGACGGCGATGGTCTCCAGCGCGCCCTGCAGCACGCTGACGGTGACCGGGTTGACGGCATCCGGGGTGGTGTCGCGCATGGCTCCGTCTCCGGGCTCAGAGTTCGATCAGCAGGTTGCCGCCGGCCTCGGCGGTCAGGCGGCAGCCGGGCGGCACCACCGTGGTGCTGTCGGTCTGCAGCACGATGGCCGGGCCGGGGATCGCCTCGCCCACCGGCAGCAGCTCGCGCCGCAGATAGGGCGTGTCGTGCACCTCCGGCGCCTCGGCGCTGCCGAAGACCACCGGGCCGCGCCGGACCAGCGCCTCCGTGAGCGATCCGCCCACCCGTGGCGGCGGCGCGCCGAGATGGGGCCGCGGGATGGCGCCGGTGACGCGCAGGTTGACGATCTCGACCACCCGCTCGGGGAAGGCGTGGCCGTATTCCGCCTTGTGCTGGGCGTGGAAGCGCGCGAGCAGGGCCGCCGCATCCGCCTCCTCCGCCGGCCAGGCGACGCGCAGCTCGTAGCCCTGGCCGGCGTAGCGCAGGTCGGCGGCGCGGCCGAAGCGCGCCGCGGCGGCGGGCAGGCCGTCGGCGGCGAAGCGCGCGGCGATCTGCGCCTCCATGGCGGTGAAGTCGGCGGCGATGCGCGGCAGGTCCATCGCGTCCGACAGCTGGAAGCAGGTGCGCACGGCATCGACCGAGAGGTCGGTGGTCAGCAGCCCCATGGCCGAGGTGATGCCCGGATGCGGCGGCACCAGCACGGCGCGCCCCTCCAGCAGGCGCGCCACCTCGGCCCCGTGCAGCGGCCCGGCGCCGCCGAAGGCGACCAGGGCGTAGTCGCGCGGGTCGATGCCCTTCTGCACCGTGCGGCTGCGGATGGCGTTCGCCATGTTGGCGTTGACGACCGTGAGGATGCCGAGCGCCGCCGCCTCCAGACCGAGGCCCATCCGCTGCGCGAAGCGGCCGACCGCGTCGCGCGCCGCGGCGGCATCGAGCGTCATGCCGCCGCCGAGGAAGTTCTCCGGGTCGAGCCGGCCGAGGACGATGTTGGCGTCCGTCACCGTCGCCTCGGTGCCGCCGCGCCCGTAGCCGGCGGGGCCCGGCTGCGCGCCGGCCGATTGCGGCCCCACCCGGAAGGCGCCGCCGGCATCCTGCCGGGCGATCGAGCCGCCGCCGGCGCCGATGGTGTGGATGTCGATCATCGGCACCAGCAGCGGGAAGCCGGCGATCCAGGTGTCGCGCGCCGAGGCCTCGCCGAAGCGGCCCTGGCTGACGATGGCGATGTCGGCCGAGGTGCCGCCGATGTCGAAGGTGATGAGGTCGTCCCGGCCGGAGAGCCGGCCGGCCCAGGCGCCGCCCAGCACCCCGGCGGCGGGGCCGGAGAGCATGGTCAGCACCGGCTGCTCCGCCACCATGGCGACCGAGGCGACGCCGCCCGTCGAGCCCATCACCTGCAGGTCGCCGCCGACGCCGGCCTCGCGCAGCCGGGCGGCCAGGCGGGAGACATAGTCGCGCACCTTCGGCCCGACGAAAGCGTTCATGGCGGCGGTGGTGAAGCGCTCGAACTCGCGGAACTGCGGCGCCACCTCGGCCGAGGTGGTGACGAAGGCCTCCGGATACTCCTCCCGGACGATGTCCCGTGCCCGCAGCTCATGCGCCGGGTTGAGGTAGGAGAAGAGGAAGCAGATGGCGATGGCCTCGACCCCCGCGGCCCGGAGTGCCCGGGCGGCGGCGCGCACCTCGTCCTCGTCCAGCGGCACCAGCACCTCGCCACGCGGCGGCACCAGCCGCTCGGTCACGACATGGCGGTGGCGGCGGCGCACCAGCGGCCGCGCCTGCCAGGGGATCTGCTGCTGGATGGAATAGTGCTCCGGCCGCTGGTGCCGGCCGATGTGCAGAACGTCGCGGTAGCCGCGCGTGGTGATCATCCCCGTCAGCGCGCCGCGGTGCTCCAGCACGGCGTTGGTGGCGATGGTGGTGCCGTGCAGCACCTGATCGACCGCCCCCGGCGCGAGGCCGGCCTTGCCGCACAGCTCGACCACGCCGCGCGTGACGCCGAGGGAGGGATCGGCCGGGGTGCTGGAGACCTTGTGGATCACGGCGCGGCCGCTGGCGGTCTCGGCCAGCACCAGATCCGTGAAGGTTCCGCCCACATCGACGCCGATCAGATTCATGACGATCCCAGCCTCCCTCATGCCATGCGGCGGCGGGCCGCGCGCCCGGAGGCCAGCAAGCGTCATGCCAGGGCGGCCCGGCTCCGCGAGGCCGACGGATCGGGCGCCGCCCTATTCCCCGAGCCGCGCCTTCTCCGCCTGGTGCGCCGCCGCCAGCCCGGCCAGCGAGGCGAAGCGGAAGTCGTAGCCGGCGCCGGACGAGGGCGGCGACGCGGCGCCCCAGCCTTCCGGATGGCGCCGCCGGTCGATCCAGGCGGAGGCGAGGCCCATCCGCTTGGCCGGCGCATGGTCGTGGAACAGGCTCTGCGCGACATGCAGGATCTCCCCCTGGCCATGGCCGAGGGCGGCCAGCCGCGCCAGCAGGTGTTCGAAATTGCGCAGGCTGGGCTTGTAGCTGCCGATATCCTGGGCGGTGCAGACGATGTCGAAGGCGGTCCCGAACCGCTGGGCGCTGCCGGCGAAGCTCGCGCGGTCCACATTGGACAGGATGGCCAGCCGGTAGTGCCGCTTCAGGTAGGCCAGCGCCCCGGCGGCGTCGGGGAAGGCCGGCCAGTCCGGCACGGAGGCGCCGAAGCGCAGATGTTCCGCCTCGTCCGGCTCGATGCCCCATTCATCGGCCAGCTGGCGGTGCACATTCGCCAGCAGGCCGGAATAGAGCATGCCAGGGGATTCCGCCTGCAGGGTGGATTCATGCCGGACGAAGGCCTCGAGAACCGTGTCGCGGTCCAGCTCCAGCCCGCCACGCCGCAGCAGGGGCCGCAGGCCGGCATGGACGCCGCTTTCCCAGTCGATGAGCGTGCCGTAGCAATCGAAGGTCAGTACGCGGAAATCCTGCAGGCGCATCGCGTCGTCTCCGGCGGCCGGGTGGGGTCAGCGTGGCATGTCCGGGCCCCGGCGGGGAAGCGCGGAATCCGCCTCCGCCCGCCGCCCGGTCGGGGGGGTGGCCCAGGGGACGGTCAAGGGGATGGTCAAGGGGCGCCCAGGGTCCATACTGCCGGCCCGAATGCCGCGCAGACCGAGGGCGATGCCATGACCGCCGAACCATCCGCCACCACGCCCCCGCCGACCATCCGCCGCGAGGATTATCGCCCGCCGGCCTTCCTGGTCGACAAGGTCGATCTGCACTTCGCCCTGCACCCGGCGGCGCCGCGGGCCCGCGCCCGGCTGGCGCTGCGGCGCAATCCGGCGGCGCCGGCGGCGGCGGATCTGCTGCTGGACGGCGAGGCGCTGCGGCTTGTCGCGGCGCGGCTGGACGGCGAGGTGCTGCCGCCCGCGCGGATGCGGGCCGAACCGGGCGGCGGGCTGGCCGTGCTCGGCGTGCCCGATGTCTTCACCCTGGAGACCGAGGTGGAGATCGACCCGGAGGCCAACAGCGAGCTGTCGGGCCTGTACCGCTCGGGCGGCAACTACTTCACGCAGTGCGAGGCGGAGGGCTTCCGCCGCATCACCTACTTCCCCGACCGGCCGGACGTGATGGCGCGCTACACGGTGACGCTGGAGGCCGACAGGGCTGGCTGTCCCGTGCTGCTCTCCAACGGCAACCCGGACGGCGCGGGCGATCTGCCGGAGGGCCGGCACTGGGCGCGCTGGACCGACCCGCATCCGAAGCCCTCCTACCTCTTCGCCGTGGTGGCAGGCGACCTGGTGGCGCTGCGCGACCGTTTCACCACCCGCTCGGGCCGCGAGGTCGCGCTCGCCATCTGGGTGCGGCGCGGCGAAGAGGACGCCTGCGACCACGCCATGGATGCGCTGAAACGCTCGATGCGGTGGGACGAGGAGGCCTATGGCCTCGAATATGACCTCGACGTGTTCAACATCGCCGCCGTCTCGGACTTCAACATGGGGGCGATGGAGAACAAGGGGCTCAACATCTTCAACACCAAGTACATCCTGGCCCGGCCGGAGACGGCGACGGATGCGGATTACGAGGGCATCGAGACCGTTGTCGCGCATGAATACTTCCACAACTGGACCGGCAACCGCGTCACCTGCCGCGACTGGTTCCAGCTTTCGCTGAAGGAAGGGCTGACGGTCTTCCGCGACCAGCATTTCAGCGCCGACCAGGGCAGCGCCGCGGTCCGGCGCATCGCCGATGTCCGCCGCCTGCGCGCCGCCCAGTTCCCCGAGGATGCGGGGCCGATGGCGCATCCCGTGCGGCCGGATTCCTACGTCGAGATCAACAACTTCTACACCGCCACGGTCTACCAGAAGGGCGCCGAGGTGGTGCGGATGATGCGGGCCCTGATCGGCGAGGCGAACTTCCGCAAGGGGATGGACCTCTACATCGCCCGGCACGACAACCAGGCGGTGACGATCGAGGATTTCGTCGCCGCCATGCAGGAGGCTTCCGGCACCGACCTCTCCGCCTTCACCCGCTGGTACGCCCAGGCCGGCACGCCGGAGGTGGCGGTGCGCGAGGCCTTCGACGCTGCCGCGGGCCGCTACACCCTGACGCTGGCGCAATCGACGCCGCCGACGCCGGGCCAGCCGGAGAAGCTGCCGGTGCCGATCCCGGTGGCCATGGGGTTGATCGGCCCCGATGGGCGGCCGGCGGCCGCGCCGCGCGTGCTGCTGCTGGAGGAGGCGGAGCGGGATTTCGTCTTCGAGGGGCTGCGGGAACGGCCCGTGCCTTCGCTGCTGCGCGGCTTCTCGGCGCCGGTGAAACTGTCCGGCCTGCCGCTGGAGAGCCTGGCCTTCCTGGCGGCGAAGGACAGCGACCCCTTCGTCCGCTGGGAGTCCGGCCAGCAATACGCCACGACCGAGATGCTGCGCCTCGTGGGCGACGTCCGCGCCCAGCGCCCGCTCGTCCTGCCGGAGGGGCTGGCCGGCATCACCGCCGCGCTGCTTGACCGGGCGGAGGAGGACCGTGCCTTCGCCGCCGAGGCCCTGGTGCTGCCCTCCGAGGATTTCGTCGCCGACCAGATGCCGGTGGCCGATCCGGAGGCCGTGCACGCGGTGCGCCGCTTCCTGCGCCGCGCGCTGGGCACGCGCTTCGCCGCCCGCCTCGCCGCGCTGCACGACCGGCTGGCCGATTCCGGCCCCTACCGGACGGATGGCGCCGCCATCGGGCGGCGGGCGCTGCGCAATGCCGCGCTGTCCTATCTCGCCGCCGCCGAGGGCGGCGATGGGCTGGCGCGGGCCGAGGCGCAGTACGCGGCGCGGCAGAACATGACCGACGTGCTGGCGGCGCTGCGCGTCCTGGCCGATGCGGAAGGCCCGGCGCGCGAGGCCGCGCTGGAGGATTTCCACGCCCGCTGGCGGCACGACGAGCTGGTGCTGGACAAGTGGTTCGCGATCCAGGCCACCGCCGACCGCCCGGACCTGCTGGCGCAGGTCGAGGCCCTGTCGCGGCATGCCGATTTCGACCTGCGCAACCCGAACCGGGTGCGCGCGCTGATCGGCGCCTTCGCCAGCGGCAATCCGGCCTGGTTCCACCATGCCTCCGGCGAGGGCTACCGCTTCCTGGGGGGAATGGTCGCGCGGCTCGACGCGGTGAACACCCAGGTCGCGGCCCGCATGGTCGGGCCGCTCGGCCAGTGGAAGCGCCAGGACGCCGCGCGCGGGGCGATGATGCGGCAGGAGCTGGAGCGCATCCTGGCCCGGCCCGGCCTCAGCAAGGGCACTTACGAGAAGGTCTCGAAGGCCCTGGCCTGAGGCGTCCGGGCGCGCCGCCGCTCAGGCGGCGCGCACCCGCGTGGTGAAGTCGCGCACCTCGCCGTTCAGCCGCTCGGACTGCCGCGAGAGCTCGGAGGCGGCCGCCAGCACCTGCGAGGCGGCGGCCCCGGTGTTGCTGGCGCCCTGGCTCACCAGGCCGATCGACTGCCCGACCGCCGTCGTCGCCTGCGCGGTCTGCTGCACCGTGCGGGCGATCTCGCTGGTGGCGGCGCTCTGCTCCTCCACCGCCGCGGCGATGGCCACGGTGATCTGGCTCATCTCGTTGATGGTGCTGACGATGCGGCGGATCTCGCCGACCGCCTCCTGGGTCGCCTGCTGGATCTGGCCGATCTGGCCGCCGATCTCCTCGGTCGCCTTCGCGGTCTGCGCGGCCAGCGACTTCACCTCGCTCGCCACCACCGCGAAGCCCTTGCCGGCCTCGCCCGCCCGCGCCGCCTCGATTGTCGCGTTCAGCGCCAGCAGGTTGGTCTGCCCGGCGATGTCGCTGATCAGCCCGACCACGTCGCCGATGCGGCCGGCGCCCTCGGCCAGGGTGGAGACCGTCGTGTCGGTGCGCTGCGCGTTCTCCACCGCCTGCCGGGCCACGCCGGTGGCCTGGGCGACCTGCCGGCTGATCTCCTGGATGGCGCTGGTCAGCTGCTCCGTCGCCGCCGCCACGGTCTGCACGCCGCCGCTCGCCTCGCCGGCGGCGGTGGCGACCTGGCTGGCCTGGCCGTTGGTCTGCTCGGCCGTGCCGCTCATGTCGCGCGCGGTGGCCTCCAGCTCGGTCGAGGCGGAGGACAGGATGCCGACCATCTCGCCGACACGGGCCTCGAAGCCGCGCACCAGCTCGGCCAGCGCCAGGGCGCGCTGCTCCTTGCCCCGCCGGTCGGCCTCCTGCGCGGCCCGCAGGCGGTCGGCCTCGATCAGGCTCTCCTTGAAGCTCCGCACGGCGGTGGCGATGGCGCCCAGCTCGGTGCCGCGGCCAAGATCCGGAACCTCGGCCTCCAGGCGGCCCGCGGCCAGCGCCTCCATCGGCCGCAGGATGGCGGCGATGCCCTGGCCGATGCCCCGGACCATCAGCACGCCGAGGCCGATGGCCAGCACCACGGCGAGCGCCAGGACGCCGAGGGTCAGCGAGCCCAGGGTGGCGGTGGTCTCGGCGCCCTGCCGGCGGGCGGCGTCCGCCTGCTGGCCCGCGGTCTCGATCAGCCAGTCGATCACGCCGGCGGCGCCCTCCGCCGCCTGGCGCACGGCCTGCTGGTTGAGCGCCTCGGCCTCGGCCAGGCGGCCCTCGCGCACCAGCTCGGCCACGCGGGCGGCGCCGGACTTGTAGGCCGCCCAGTGCCGCGCCAGCTCGTCGACCATCTGCTGCCCGGCCGGGGTGGTGATATGGCGCCGGAAGTCCCGTATCGCGGTGTCGAAGCCGGTGGCCTGCCGCTCCACCCGCCGGGCCTGCTCCTCCAGGGCCGGCGCGTCCTTGACCAGGAGCAGGTAGAGCACCGAGACGCGCGCCTCGTTCAGCGCCGCGCGCAACCCCCCGGCCTCGCGCAGGGCGGGCAGGCGGCTGTCGGCGATCCGGCTGCTGACCTCGTCCATCCGGGACAGGCCATGCAGGGACATGCCGCCCATCGCGGCCAGGAGCAGGAGCATCAGGCCGAAGCTGCAGGTCAGCTTCGCCTTGATCGAGAGGCGTTGAAGCAGGGGCATGCGGATCAGGCCTTTCCGGTCTTCCTGCCTCCAGCCTCCCATCTGAAGATTACCAAACCCTCAGCGCCGCCGCGATTTCAGGGCGAGCCGGGTGCCCGCGCGGCGAACCAGGCGGAGACGGCGCGGGCCGCCTCCGCCGGAAGGCGGCGGCCGATCGTCTCCATCACCGGGCCATGGGGGCCGCCACCCCGCGGCGCCGCCTCCCGCCAGAGGCGGAGCTGGTTCTCCAGATAGGCGGCGTGCTGGCCATCCAGGCGCGGCCAGGCCGGGTTGCGGGCCAGGGCGGCGGCGCCGTGGCAGGACAGGCAGGCCGGGACGCCCTCCGCCGGCAGCCCTTCCCGCGCGATCCGCCCGCCCTGGGCCAGCAGGCCCGGCGCGGCCTTCCGCGACGGGGCGGCCGTTGCTGGAACGGCGGGTGCCTGGGCGGCGAAATGCGCCGCCAGGGCGCGCAGCGCCGCCTCGTCCGCGCGTGCCGCCGGAGGCTGCATCATGCCGCTGCGGCGGCGGCCCTCGGAGAAGGCGCGCAGCGTGTCGTGGAGATAGGCCTCGCTCTGCCCGGCGAGGATCGGGAAGGCCTCGTTCTCCCGCCCCCGCCCGTCGACACCGTGGCAGCGGGCGCAATCGGCCAGCATGTCCTGCAGGGGCGCGGCCAGGCTCTCGCCGCCGGCGACGCCGGAGCCCGGCTGCCGCCCCGCGGCCGCGCCGAAGGCCAGATCGCGGTAGCGCTCGGCCTCCATCCGCGGCAGCGCCCGGAGGAAGGCGACCATGGCCCAGATCTCGTCATGCCGCCCGGGCTCCACCCAGGCCGGCATGCCGCTGTAGCGCACGCCGTGCTGGACGATGCGGAACAGCTGCTCCGGCGTCCAGGCATCGAGCGCCCGGCCGAAATCCGGCGGCGGCGGCAGGCTGGCCTGGACGATGGGGTTCTGCCGCTCGCCCGGCGCGCCGTGGCAGGGGGCGCAGCCGGTGGCGTAATGCCCGGCGCCCCGGTGCAGCAGGGCGGGATCGTCCAGCGGCGGTGCCGCGATGCCGAGGGCGTGGGTGCGGACCGAGTTCCGCATCACCCAGTGCAGGAACCACTCCGTCACCGCCCAGTGCCCGCCGCTGGCGCCGATGTTGATGACGCCGGACCAGCCGACCAGCATCCCGCCGAGCAGCAGGGCGGCGAGGCCGAGCAGCACGCGCTTCCAGGTCAGGCGCAGGGTCATCGCGTTTCCTCCGGGGCGGGATCGCGCAGCAGCCGCGCCGCCAGCCAGAGGCCGCCGGCCAGATAGGCGCCGCCGCCGGCCAGCAGCATCACCACGCCGCCCAGGGCCTGGTCCTCCAGCGCGGTCAGGCCCGGGATGCCACCGCCGGCGGCGGGGGCCGCATGGCCCGGATGCCCCTCATGGCGGTAGAGCGGACGCGGGGCGAGGCCGATCAGCGCGCCGAGCAGCGTCATGTGCATCGAGGTCAGCAGCAGGCCCAGGATGCCGGCGGCCTGGCGCGGCCGGCTCTCCGCCGCCCCGGCGCCCAGGCAGCTCAGCCAGACCAGGGTCGCGGCGGCGAGGAAGCTCGCCTGCTCCAGCGCCATCAGCCCGAGGCTCTCGCGCGCCGCCCGGTGCGGCCCGGGCGCGTGCCAGCCCCAGATGACGACGAACTCGATGGCCGAGGCCAGGACCGGGGCGCCCGACAGCCGGCCCAGCGCCCCGCCGGACGGGCACCGCGCCGCCAGGCCCAGCGCCAGCAGCGGTGCCGCCACCGCCACCACCGCCATGTGCATCGCCATGTGGCCGGTGAAGGAGGCGCCGAGCGCCCAGCGCAGCGGCCCGCCCCAGGCCAGCGCCAGGACGCCCAGCGCCAGCACGCCGAGGCCGAGCGGCAGGGCGGGGCCGCGCATCAGCGGCAATCCGCGATGGTCAGCGCCGGCAGCGCGACGAAGAGCACGGCCACGAAGCTGAGCGCGCAGAGCAGCAGCGTCGCGAAGCCGAGGAAGCGCTGCCGGTCGTCGTCGGTCGGGTTGTCGTGCGGCGGATCCGCCGTGCCGAAGCCCCAATGGCGCCGCGCCTGGTGCCCGGCCACCAGGATCAGCGCCAGGGCCAGCAGCGTGGCGAGGCCGACGCCGAGGCGCGGCAGCGGGATGGCGGCGAAGGGATCGCCCGCCTTGGCGCAGGCCACGGCGCCCAGCACATAGCAGAGCAGGAAGTGCAGCGCCCAGATGGCGGGCGGCGCCAGCAGGGTCCGGAGATCGGCGTGGCGGCGGTTGTGGATCAGCATGTCGCCCGCCTCATCCGACCAGCGGGAAGAGGGCGACGGTCGCCAGGGTGACGAAGCCGGTCAGCGCCGCGAAATGCCAGTAGAGGACGACATTGTGCAGGTCGATGTCGTGCTCGGGGGTCAGCCGGCCGGCCAGGCTGCGGGCCAGGGCGTAGAGGCTCATGACGATGCCGAGCGCGAGGTGCAGCGCCGCCCAGATCAGCAGCACCCAGACGGCGGCGGGATAGGCGTGGCTGGTCGGGTCCAGCCCTTCCGCCCAGGGGCCGGCCAGCATGGCCAGGGCGCCTGCCGCCGCCAGCAGCGCCGCGCCGGCCAGCGCCGCGCGGGGCGCTGCGATGCCGCCCTGCCCGCTCCAGCGCCGCGCCGCCAGCATCAGCCCCCAGGCGCCCGCGGTGGCGAGCGCGGCGAGGCCGGGCCAGAGCAGGCCGGGCCCCAGGGGCAGGCCGTCCGGCCCGGGCGGCGGGAAGACCGGGTGGATGGTCCAGAAGTAGAAGTAGCTGAAGACCAGGCTGGCGAAGGCGGTCATGTCGCCGGTCATGGTGATGAACATCGCCCACCAGCCGACGGAACGGATGCCCGAGGCGTAGAGCGGCAGCGCGACGCCCTGCCCGATGTCCTTCTCGCGCTTCTCCGGGATCACCGCCGTGCCGCGCCAGAGCCAGAGGATGATGGCGGCCATGGCGGCGAGGCCAAGGACCAGCCCCGCCCGGTAGAGGTGGAAGGTGGTCAGGATGAAGACCGCGCCGGTCAGCGCCGCCGCGATCATCGGCAGGAAGCTGTTGCCGGGCACGCGCAGGCACTGGATCGGCCGCGCGTCGAGCACGGAGGTGACGAGCGTCTCGCGCCGGCCCTCCTCCGCGTCGGGCAGGAACTCCAGGCCCTGGTCGACACGGCGCGGCAGGTCCGGATCGTCCCAGAGCGGGTAGCGCGAGCGGATGGCGGGCACGCTGCGCACGCCGTATTCCGGCCCCGGCAGCGGGTTCAGCCATTCCAGCGTGCCGGCGTTCCACGGGTTGCGCGGCGCCGGCGGGCGGCGGCGATAGCCCCAGACGGCGTCCCAGGTGAAGAGCAGCACGCCGGCGGCGAAGACCGCGGCGCCGATCGAGGAGACCAGGTTCAGCGTGTCCCAGCCGATGCCGGCGGGATAGGTGAAGACGCGGCGCGGCATGCCGCGCAGCCCGGTGACGTGCATCGGCAGGAAGGCGATGTTGAAGCCCAGGAACATCAGCCAGAACACCCAGCGGCCCAGCCGGTCGGAGAGCTTCCGCGCCATCACCAGCGGGAAGTAGTAGTAGGCGCCGGCGATCAGCGGCAGCACCATGCCGCCGATCAGCACGTAGTGCAGGTGCGCGACGACGAAGTAGCTGTCGTGCGCCTGCCAGTCGAAGGGGGCGATGGCCACCATCACGCCGGTCAGCCCGCCGATGATGAAGATGGCGAGCGCGCCGGCGGCGAAGAGCATCGGCACCGAGCGCGTCATCCGCCCCGCCAGCATGGTGGCGAGGAAGACGAAGATCTGCACGCCCGTGGGGATCGCCACCGCCTCGGAGGCGGCGGAGAAGAAGCCGAGCGAGATCGCCGGCAGGCCCACGGTGAACATGTGGTGGACCCACAGGCCGAAGCTCAGGAAGCCGGTGCCGACGGCGGCGAGCACGATCCAGGAATAGCCGATGATCGGCCGCCGCGCGAAGGTCGGCACGATCATCGCCAGCAGTGCGATCGAGGGCAGGAAGACGATATAGACCTCGGGGTGGCCGAAGATCCAGAACAGGTGCTGCCACAGCACCGGGTCGCCGCCGCGGCTGACGTCGAAGAAGGGCCAGCCGGCCAGCCGCTCCAGCTCGAACAGGATGTCGCCCGCGATCAGCGGCGGGAAGGCGAAGAGGATCATGCCGCCGACGATCAGCACGTACCAGCAATAGAGCGGCATGGTGTTGATGCGCATCCCCGGCGGCCGGCACTTCAGCACGCCGACGATGAGCTCGACGGCGGCGGCGATCGAGGCGACCTCGATGAAGGAGAGGCCCAGCAGCCAGATATCGGCGCCGATGCCGGTGAGCGCGGGGTCGGTGGTCAGCGGCGGGTACATGAACCAGCCGGCATCGGGGGCGGCGTTGAAGAGGATCGAGCCGCAGACGAAGATCCCGCCGATCAGGAAGCACCAGTAGCCATAGGCGGACAGGCAGGGGAAGGGCAGGTCGCGCGCCGCCAGCATGGTGGGCAGGATGAGGATCGCCACCGCCTCGAAGATCGGCACGGCGAACAGGAACATCATCGCCGTGCCGTGCAGCGTGAAGGCCTGGTTGTAGAGCCCGGCCGGGATCAGGTCGTTGTCCGGCACGGCGAGCTGCGCCCGCACCAGCAGCGCCAGCGCGCCGGCGAAGAGGAAGAACAGGAAGGCGGTGGCGGTGTACCATCGCCCCACCTCGGTGTTGTTCACCGCCGACCAGTAGCGCAGGCCCCGGGGCGTCTCCCAGGCCTGCTCCAGCCGCGCCTCCTGCGCCGCGCGGCGGGCCTCGTCCGGCGCCGCGCTCATCGCAGGTCTCCGAGCCAGCCGGCGATGGCCTCGAGCTCGCCGCGCGGCAGCATGGCGTAGTCCGGCATGCGCGCGGCCGGCTTGATCTGGCCGACCCGCGCGATGAAGGCGGCGCGCTGCGCGGCGGTGTTCTCCAGGATGCCGGCGCCGAGGCCGCGCCGGCCGCCGAGATGCGTCAGGTCCGGCCCGATCACGCCGCGCGCCGGGGTGCCGCGCACGCTGTGGCAGGCGCCGCAGCCATGCTTCAGGAAGGCCTCGCGGCCCGGCCCCGCGGCGGTGGCCGGTGCCGCCTCGCGCGCCAGGAAGGCGGCGAAGTCCGCGGGCTCCATCACCTCGACCTCGAAGGCCATCAGCGCGTGCGAGGCGCCGCAGAACTCGGCGCAGGCCCCGCGGTAGAGCCCCGCCTTCCGCGGCTCCAGCACCAGGCGGTTGGTGCGGCCGGGGATCATGTCCATCTTGCCGGCCAGGTTCGGTATCCAGAAGGAATGGATGACGTCGCGCGCGGAGAGGCGCAGCTCGACCCGCTCGCCGCGCGGCAGGCGCAGCGCGTTGGCGCTGACCACCGGGGCGCCGCCGGGCGGGTGATAGCGGACGCGCCACCAGAACTGCTCGGCCTCGACCTCGACGAGGAGCGGCCCGCCGGGGGCGCGCAGCGCCGGCATCAGCACCAGGCCGTACACCAGCAGCACGGCGAGCAGCAGCGTCGGCACCACCGCGCCGCCCCAGAGGATCAGGCGCCCCGCGGCGCGCGGGCTCCAGGGCCGGGCGCGGCGCCGGGCGGCATGCAGCGAGAGCGCCAGCATCAGCAGCCAGATGACGGTGCCGGCGGCCAGCATGACCCAGAACAGGCGCGCCAGCTCGGCCGCCTCGAAACCCGCCGGGTCCAGCGCGGACTGGATGCCGGAGCAGCCAGGCAGCAGCAGCAGGCCTCCGCCGGCACGCCAGAGACCTGTCATGCCGGAGGTGTCGCGCAAATCCCCAAGCTCCCGCTGCCCCGCCGTGCAACGCCGGAAGCCGCGCCCGGTTTCGGGACCGGCCCGCGCGGCGGCGCGACCTCAGGCCGGCTGGGGAGGATAGGCTTGCTGCCGCTCCGGCCGGATGTACCAGCCCGGCGCGGCCGTGCCGGGATCCTCGTCCGGCGCCATCAGCTCCGGCACCGGCTGGTTGAGCCGCCCATGGTGCAGCCGGTGCACCGCTCCGCGCACGGCGACATCCAGGCCGGGCCGGTTGTAGTAGACGCCGCGGATGTGCAGGCTGTGCGCGATGCAGCGCAGGAAGCCCTCGCGCAGCGGGATCTCGGGCGGCTTCGCCTCGGTCCAGAAGCGGTCGAGCGGGCCGGAGAAGACCAGGCCGGGGATGCGGTAGATCGCCTCGCCAAGCGCGAAGGTCGGCGTGTGGTCGATGATGGCGCGCAGGCCCACCGTGCTGTTCACCGTCACCACGCCCTGCACCTGCTCCACGATGGCGCCGAGGTTGCCGCCGCCGAGATAATGCATCCGCTCCTGCAATCCGTATTGCCGGGCGATGCGGGCGCTGCGCCGCTTCCAGTTCTTCATGCCCGGATCAAGCGGATGCACCTTCACCAGCAGGTGCGCGTCCGCCGGCGCATGGGCCGCGAAGCTGGCGGCCACCTCGTGCAGCACGGTGTCGAGGTCGCGATACCGGGAATAGGCGCGGATGGAGAAGTCGGTCTCCATCTGCATCGCCATCAGGAAGAGCGGCCCGCGCCCGGTCAGGCGCTTCAGGATGGCGTCCGCCCGCCGGTTGCTGGCGCCGCGCCGCAGCAGCCGCCAGGCGACGCCGAGATAGACCGGGATCGGGTGGTGCAGCTGGTGGCTGTCGTAATGCGGGAAGGGCCAGGGCATCAGGCTGGCCAGATGGTAGAGCATGTCCCAGGCCGCCTGGCTGCGGAAGTCGTCGTGATGGCGCACGGCGAGGTCGGGCGGCGGCAGCTTCGCGCCCTCGCGCACGATGGCCTCCGGGTCGCGGGTGAAGCGGCTGGCGGCGTTCATGCCGTCGCGCTCCAGGACGATCCAGTCGGGGCGGATATAGCCGAAATCGGTCACCGCCACGCGGATGCCGCGCGCCTCGGCGGCGGCGATGGCGACCTTGTTGTAGGGCCGCTGCTCGCCGATCAGCACCATGTCGGTGATGCCGTGCCGGTCCAGGAAGGCGGCGATGAAGTCCGGCCATTCGGCGGCACGGCCGCGGAAATCGACGGCGCCGGGGCCGCGCCAGAAGAAGCGGTCGCCGAGATTGAGGTTGATGCGATGGACCTGATGGCCCAGCGCCCGCAGCCCGGCGCCGACCTCATCGAAGAAGGGCGAGATCGGCCCCTGCAGGAACAGGAAGCGCTTGGGTGGAGGAGGAGGGGCCGCGGCCGACATCGTTGCACCCTTGAAAGCGGGTGGCGCGGACCCTGTCAATCTGTGGATGCAATGACGGCCCGATTGGCAGCCAGGGGCAGTGGAGCGCCCCAGATCCGCCATCGGCCCGTGACGGGCGCGGGGAGGCTGTCCATCAGCCGCAGCATGCCGCGATGGTCCTCCAGGATCCAGGAGATCTCGACCCGCCGCCAGCCGCGGCGCTCGGCATGGCCGATCGCGGCCGCCAGCAGCGCGCCGGCGGCCATGCGCCCGGCTTCGGTGCCACGCCAGGCACGGCGGATGCCGAACATCGGCAGCCGTGCGCTGCCCTGGCCATCGATCAGGGCGCGCAGCATCCGCGCCCAGCCCAGCGGCAGCAGCCGGCCATCGAGCCGCGCGGTGGCGGCCTCGACATTCGGCAGCAGCATGGCGAGCCCGATCGGCTCGCCGCGCCATTCGGCGAAATAGCCGCCGCCGGCCAGCAGCATGGGGCGCAGCAGCCGCTTCATGGTGCCGGCCTCGGCGGCGGAGACCGGCAGCGCGCCCCAGTTCTCCGCCCAGGCGTCGTTGAACATGTCGCGGATCAGCGCGACCTCGCGCCCGAGGCCCCGGCGCCGCAGCGGCCGGATGCGCAGCTCGCCGCGCCCGGACCAGGCGGCGAGGCGCGGAGCGAAGGCCGCGCGGTGCGACTCGGTGGCGGTGTCGAGGGTGCAGGCCAGCACGTCCTTCTCCCGGGCCAGGCCGAGCGCGTCGAGCATCGGCGGCAGCCAGGCGGGATTGCGCGGCATGCGCGGCATGGGCAGCGCGCCACCTTCGACCAGCAGGCCGATCTCGTGGTTGATCGTGAAGGAGAAGGGACCCCGCAGGCGCGTCGCGCCCCGCTCCGCCAGCCAGCCGGCGGCCGTGTCGAGCAACGCGGCCAGCACCGCCGGGTCGCGCTCCAGCGCCAGGAAGCCGAAGCTGCCGAGGCCCGCCGTCGCGGCGCCGTCGCGCGGCCAGGCGGCGGCGATGCGCCCCACCGGGCGGCCGTCGCGCCAGGCCAGCCAGCGCGGCACCGTCCATTCGGCGAGCGCGGTGTTGAAGCCAGCGTCGAAGATGCGCCTTGTGTCGGCGAAGAGCGGCACCGACCAGCCGGCGGCGGCGCCGCCCAGCAGCGCCGGCAGGCGGATGAAGAGCTCGGCCTCGGCCGGGGTGGTGACGCGGCGGATCTCCGTCCCGGCGGCGCTGAGGCCGACCGGCCCGGCCGGGAAGGCGCCGCCCTGCCGGGTCATGCCAGGCCCGGCAGGGATTCCACCCGGCCGATGCCGGCGGCGGCCTCGGCCAGCGCGGTGGCGGCGTGGTCGAGATCGGCCTCGCTGTGGTCGGCGGAGAGGAAGAAGCGCAGCCGTGCCGACTGCTCCGGCACGGCCGGGAAGATCACCGTCTGCACCGCGACGCCGCGCTCCAGCAGCGCCGCCGCCACCTTCACCGTGCGCACCGAGGAGCCGAGGACCACCGGCAGGATGGCCCCGCCCTGGCCCGCTCCGGTGTCGAAGCCGCGCGCCCGGATGCGCTCGCGGAGCGCCCGGCCGTTGGCCTGCAGCCGCGCCACGCGCTCCGGCTCGGCGCGCAGGATGCGCAGCGATTCCAGCGCGGCGGCGGCCAGCGGCGGCGCCAGCCCGACGGAATAGACCGAGCCCGGCGCGGTGTGGCGCAGCCAGTCGATCACGTCGGCCCGCGCGGCGATATAGCCGCCGCAGGCCGACAGGGTCTTGGACAGCGTGCCCATCCAGAGATCGACGCCGGCCGGGTCGACACCCTGCGCCTCGGCCACGCCGCGCCCGGTGGCGCCGAGCACGCCGAGACTGTGCGCCTCGTCCACCATCAGCCAGGCGTCGTGCCCGCGGGCGATGCCGACGCAGCGCGCCAGATCCGGCGCGTCGCCATCCATGCTGTAATGGCCCTCGACCAGCAGCAGGGCGCGGGTCGAGGGCCCCTGGGCGCCGCGCCGCGCCGCCGCCATCTCGCGCTCGGCCGCCGCCATGTCGTTGTGCGCGAAGGGGATGCGGCGCGCGCCCGAGAGGCGGATGCCCTCGGTGCAGGAATTGTGGATGGCGGCGTCATGCACCACGATGTCACGCGGGCCCATCAGGTGGCCGATGGTGGTGACGTTGGTGGCATGGCCGGAGACGAAGGTCAGCGCCGCCTCGGCGCCGTGCCATTCGGCCAGCGCCGCTTCCAGCGCGAGATGCAGGTCGCGCTCGCCCGAGGTGATGCGCGAGCCGGAGGGCGAGACGCCGTAGCGCTCGATCGCCGCCTTCGCCGCCGCCTGCACGCGCGGATCGTCGTTCAGGCCGAGATAGTTGTAGCTGGCGAAGTTCACCACTTCGCGCCCGCCGATGCGGCTGTGCGCCCCGGCCAGCCCGTCATGCGCGCGGAAGAAGGGCTGGCGCAGGTCGAGCGATTCGATGGCGGTCTTCAGCAGGGCGAAGTCGCGCATGCCGGGGAGCGTCGTGAAGTCGCGCGCGCTGCCGGCATCGGCGCGCGGGGCGGCGCTGTCGCGGCGGCGCGAGAGGCGGGCGAGCAGCGCCATGCGGGCGGTGGCGGACAGTCCGACGGTCATGCGCGTGCTTCCCTGGTCCTCATGGACGCCTCCGCCACGGGGTGCCGCCCCTGCAGGAGAGAGACCTCATTCCGCCGCCGCCTCTGGCGTCGCCGCCCGGCTCGGCTCGAACTGCTCGACCAGCCCGGCCAGCCCGTCATCGCCGCCGCCCAGGCCCTCGGCCAGCTTGCGCGCCAGGCTGTCGATGGTCAGCTCCTCCGTCACCGAGGCGAGCGGCACCGGCATCGCCAGGCGCTGCTCCAGCGCGCCGCGCAGCTCCAGCCCCCCCAGGCTGTCGAGGCCGAGGCCGGCGACCGGCGCGTCCACCGGCACCGCCTCGGGCGGCAGGCGCAGGATGCGCGCCACCTCCTCCTGCACCGTCTGGCGCAGCAGGGCGCGGGCGGCGTCGGGCGGCAGGGACTGCAGATGCGCGCGCAGCCCGCCGGCCTCGGGCAGGGGCTCGGCGCGGCCGCGCACCCGCGAGAACAGCGGCTCCTCCAGGATCGGCAGCGCCATGCGCGCCTCGCGCCAGCCGACGCGGGCGAGGGCCAGGACCGGCGCGCCGCTGGCCAGCATGGCCGGCAGGGCCGAGAGCGCCTCGGCGGCCGTCATGGCCTCGACGCCGAGGCGCCGCGCCAGGGTCCCGACGGTGGCGGCATCGCCGGCCAGCACGCCCGCATCGGCGATCGGGCCCCAGCCCACCGCCAGCGCCGGCAGCCCCTCCGCCCGCCGGCGCCGCGCCAGCGCCTCCAGCGCCATGTTGGCGGCCACGTAGTTCGCCTGTCCCGGATTGCCCATGGCCGTGGTGGCCGAGGAGAACAGGAGGAAGAGCTTCACCGGATCCTGGCGCGTCAGCCGGTCCAGCGCCTCGGCGGCGGCGAGCTTCGGCGCCAGCACGGCGGCGAAGCGCCGCGCGTCCAGCGCGGTGGCCGCGGCATCGTCGAAGACGGCGGCGGCCTGGACGACGCCGACCAGCGGCCGCCCCTCGGCGCGGATGCGGGCCAGCGCGCCCTCCAGCGCCGCCGGATCGGCGGCATCGGCGGCGTGCAGGCT
>NZ_JBSXMU010000058.1:0-23494 GCF_054073225.1 Teichococcus aerofrigidensis | reverse complement strand
GCCGAAGGTTGCTTCACAGCCTGGCTGAACCGTCCCGCCGGCAGCGGGGGGGGGGGGGGGGCGCGGGGGGGGGGGCCCGCCCCGCGACAGGTCTCAGCCGGCGTCGGCCACCGCGCGCTTGGCCATCACCGTGACCAGGTTGGCGCGGTACTCGGCGCTGCCATGAATGTCGCTGTTGAGGTCGTCCGGCGCCTGCTTCACGCCGGCCACCGCCTCGACGGACCAGTTGGCGGCGAGCGCCGCCTCCATCTCCGCCTGCCGGAAGGCGCAGGGGCCGGCCCCGTTGACGCCGACGCCCACCCCCTTCGGCCCCCGCGCCACGAAGACGCCGGTCATGGAATAGCGGCTGGCCGGGTTGCGCAGCTTGGCATAGCCCGCCTTCTCGGGGATCGGGAAGGAGATGGCCGTCACCAGCTCGCCCGGCTCCAGGGCGGTGGTGAACATGCCCAGGAAGAAGTCGTCGGCCGGGATCGAGCGGCGGTCGGTGACGATGGTGGCGCCGAGCGCCAGCGCCGCCGCCGGATAGTCCGCCGCGGGGTCGTTGTTGGCGATGCTGCCGCCGATCGTGCCGCGGTTGCGCACCTGCGTGTCGCCGATGGTCGAGGCCATGCGGGCCAGCGCCGGGATGGCGGCCATGATCTGCGGGTCGGTCGCCACTTCGTAATGCCGGACCATCGCGCCGATGACCAGCGCGTCGCCCTCGCGCCGCACGTCGCGCAGCTCGGCGATGCCGGAGAGATCGACCAGGGCGGTCGGCTGGTTCAGCCGGTGCTTCAGCGCGGGCAGCAGCGTCATGCCGCCGGACACCGGCTTGGCGTCGGGATCGTCGGTGAGCAGCTTCACCGCATCCGCGATGCTGGACGGCTTGTGGTAGGCGAAATCGTACATCGCGACAGGCTCCCTTACGCGGTGGCGGCGGACAGGGCGCCGCCCTTGCCCTGGATGATGGACCAGATCTTCAACGGTGTCGCCGGCATCTCGACATGCGTCACGCCCAGCTCGCGCAGCGCGTCGACCACGGCGTTGATGACGGCGGGCGGCGAGCCTATGGCGCCCACCTCGCCGCAGCCCTTCACGCCGAGCGGATTGTGGGTGCACAGGGTGACGGCGGTGGAGACGCCGAAGCTCGGCACCTGGGTGGCGCGCGGCATGGCGTAGTCGTTGAGGCTGGCGGTCAGCAGCTGGCCCTCGCTGTCATACACCGTGCCCTCCAGCAAGGCCTGGCCGATGCCCTGGGCGAGGCCACCCTGGATCTGCCCCTCGACGATCATCGGGTTGATGACGCGGCCGACATCGTCGCAGGCGGTGAAGTTGACCACCTGCGTCTCGCCCGTCTCGGGGTCGATCTCCACCTCGCAGACATGGCAGCCGCCAGGATAGGTGAAGTTCTTGGGGTCGTAGAAGGCGGTCTCCTCCAGCCCGGGCTCCAGCTCCTCGATCGGGTAGTCGTGCGGCACGTAGGCGGCCATGCTGATCTCGGCCAGCGACTTCGTCCGGTCCGTGCCGGCGACGCGGAACCGGCCGCCCGCCTCGTCCACGCCGAACTCGATGTCCTCGACCGAGGCCTCCAGGAGATGCGCCGCGATCCTGCGGCCCTTGGCGATGATCTTGTCCATCGCTTTGACCATGGCGGCGCCGCCGACGGCCAGGGAGCGCGAGCCGTAGGTGCCCATGCCGAAGGGGATCTTGCCGGTGTCGCCGTGCACGATCTCGACCGAGCCGAGCGGCACGCCGAGCTGCTCGGCGACGAGCTGGGCGAAGGTGGTCTCGTGGCCCTGGCCGTGGCTGTGCGTCCCGGTGAAGACCGAGATGCTGCCGGTCGGGTGCACGCGGATATTCGCCACCTCGTAGAGCCCCGCCCGGGCGCCGAGTTGGCCGACCAGCTTCGAAGGCGCGATGCCGCAGGCCTCCAGATAGGTGGAGATGCCGATGCCGCGCAGCTTCCCGCGCGCCTTCGCCTCGGCGCGGCGCTGCTCGAAACCGGCATGGTCGGCGGCCTCCAGGGCGAGGCGCAGCGTCGTCTCGTAATCGCCGCTGTCGTATTGCAGCGCGACCGGCGTCTGGTAGGGGAACTGGTCGGGATGGATGAAGTTCCGCCGGCGGATCTCGATGCGGTCGATGCCGGTCTCCCGCGCCGCCACATCGACCAGCCGCTCGAGCAGGTAGGTCGTCTCCGGCCGGCCGGCGCCGCGATAGGCGTCCACCGGCACGGTGGAGGTGAAGACCGCCTTCACCTGCCCGTGGATCGCCGGCGTGGTGTAGCAGCCGGCCAGCAGCGTCGCGGAGAGGTAGGTCGGGATGGCGGGGGCGAAGGTCGAGAGATAGGCACCCATATTGGCCAGGGTCTCGACGCGCAGGCCGAGGAAGCGCCCCTCCGCGTCGAGCGCCAGCTCCGCCCGGGTCACATGGTCGCGGCCATGCGCGTCGGAGAGGAAGCTCTCGCTGCGCTCGCAGGTCCATTTGACCGGCCGGCCGACGCGCCGCGCCGCCCAGGTGACCAGCGCCTCCTCGGCGTAATGATAGATCTTGCTGCCGAAGCCGCCGCCGACATCGGGCGCCACCACGCGCAGCTTGGCCTCCGGCACCTTGAGCACGAAGGCGCCCATCAACAGCCGGATGACATGCGGGTTCTGGCTGGTGGTGGTGAGCGTGTACTCATCCGCGTTCGGATCGTACTCGCCGAGCGCCGCGCGCGGCTCCATGGCGTTGGGGACGAGGCGGTTGTTCGTGGTCTCGAAGCGGACCACCTTGTGCGCTCCGGCGAAGGCGGCGTCCGTCGCGGCCTTGTCGCCGATCTCCCAGTCGAAGCAGAGATTGCCCGGCGCCTCGTCATGCAGCGCCACGGCCCCCGGCGCGAGGGCGGCGGCCATGTCCGGCAGCGCGGGCAGCGGCGCATACTCGACCAGGATCGCCTCGGCGGCATCGCGCGCCTGGGCCTTGGTCTCCGCGACGACCATCGCCACCGGGTCGCCGACATGCCGCACCTTGCCGCTGGCCAGCACCGGGTGCATGGGCTCGGCCATCACCTGCCCGCCCTTGCCGGTCACCTGCCAGCCGCAGGGCACGCCGCCGAGACCGTCGGCCTCCGCCTCCTTCGCGGTCAGGACCGCCTGGACCCCCGGCATGGCCGCCGCGGCCGCGGTGTCGATGGAGAGGATGCGCGCATGCGCGTGCGGGCTGCGCAGGATCCAGGCCTGCAACTGCCCGGGGCGGCTGAGATCGTCGGTATAGCGGCCGCGCCCACGGAGGAAGCGCAGATCCTCCTTGCGACGGACACTGGCGCCGATGCCCTCGAAGGCCGCGCCGACGGGCTTGGTGACGTTCATGGACCTTGCTCTCCCTCGCGCCCTCCCAGGCGCTTTCCTCGGCGCCGTCTCGCACCGCGCCGGGCTTATGATGCCCGGTCGTGGCCAGGAGCTACTCGGCGGCGCGCGCCACCTCGGTGGCACGGCCCTGCATCACATCCGCGGCGGCGGCGATCGCCTTGACGATATTGTGGTAGCCGGTGCAGCGGCAGATATTGCCCTCCAGCCCCTCGCGGATCTCCTGCTCGGACAGGCCATCGGGATGCTTCTTCACCAGGTCGATGGCGCTCATCACCATGCCCGGGGTGCAGAAGCCGCATTGCAGCGCGTGGTGCTCGCGGAAGGCCTCCTGCATCGGATGCAGCGTCCCGTCCGCCGCCGCCAGGCCCTCGATGGTCGTGACCTCGGCGCCGTCGGCCTGAACCGCCAGGATGGTGCAGGACTTCACGCTGTCCCCGCCGATATGCACCACGCAGGCCCCGCACTGGCTGGTGTCGCAGCCGACATGGGTGCCGGTCAGCCGCAGCTTCTCGCGCAGCACCTCGACCAGGAGGGTCCGTCCCTCCACCTCCACCGCATGGGTCTTGCCGTTCACCGTCAGCGTGACATTCGGCATGCCGCCTCTCCCCGTCCGCAATGGCGCCGCGCAGCACGGCGTCCTTGGGATAGGAGGGTCATCCAAGCATGCACGGCCCGTCAAGCGGGGGCTTGCGGGCAAACTGCGTCCGTTCTGGCGCAAATGCGAAGCGTTTGCAAGTACTGGCCGAGAAAAAGGGGCCGAGGCCCCTTCTCCCCCCCCACCAGCCTCGTCAGGCCGCGGCGGCGACGCTCCGGGCCAGCGGATTGCGGGCCTCCGGCAGGTCATGCAGGTGGCAGGCAGCCCATTGCCCGCCCTCGGTCTGCTTCAGGAGCGGCTCGTCGCTGCGGCAGCGATCGAAGACATAAGGGCAGCGCGTGTGGAAGCGGCAGCCCTTCGGCGGGTTGATCGGGCTCGGCACATCGCCCTTCAGGACGATGCGCTGCCGCCCGGCCCCGGGCTCCGGCACCGGCACGGCGGAGAGCAGCGCCTCGGTATAGGGATGCTTCGGCGCGGCGAAGAGCGAGCGCCGCGGGCCGATCTCGACGATCTTGCCGAGATACATCACCGCCACCCGGTGCGTCATGTGCTCGACGATGGCGAGGTCGTGGCTGATGAAGAGCAGGGCCAGGCCGAGCTCTCGCTGCAGGTCCTGCAACAGGTTGACGATCTGCGCCTTGACCGAGACGTCGAGCGCGGAGACCGCCTCGTCGCAGATGATCAGGTCCGGCTCGCCGGCCAGCGCGCGGGCGATGCAGATGCGCTGCCGCTGGCCGCCGGAGAACTCATGCGGCCAGCGGTTCACCGCGTCGCGCGGGAGGCGCACGGTGTCCATCAGCCTGGCCACCCGCTCATCGAGATCCTTGCCGTCCCGGGCCAGGCCGAAGTTGCGGATCGGCTCGGCCAGCAGGTCCTTCACCCGCATGCGCGGATTGAGGCTGCTGAACGGGTCCTGGAAGACCACGCCGACGCGCCGGCGCACCGGGCGCAGCGCGCTCTGGCTGAGGTCGTCGATGCGCTGGCCGTCCAGCACCACCTGCCCCGCGGTCGGCGGGAACAGGCGCAGCAGCGCCTTGCCGACGGTCGACTTGCCGCAGCCCGATTCACCCACCAGGGAGAGCGTCTCGCCCTTGGCGATGTTGAAGCTGACGCCGTCCACGGCATAGACATGGCCGGTGGTGCCGCCGAAGAAGCCCGCCCGGATCGGGAAGTGCTTCTTGAGGTCGTTCACCTCCAGCAGCGGCCGGCCGCCCCGCTGGGGGGCGCCGTGCTGCGGGTGGGTTCCCATGGTCATGCTCATGCGGCCACGGCCTCCTTCTCCGCGTAGTGGCAGGCCGCGACATGGCGCGGCGCCTTCTCCTCCAGGGCCGGCGCGACCTCGCGGCAAAGCTCCGTCACCTTCGGGCAGCGCCCGGCGAAGACGCAGCCCTGGATCTTCTCCTTGAGGCTGGGCACCAGGCCGGGAATCTCGGCCAGGCGCTCGGTCTCGCCATCCAGCGAGGAGCCGAGCTTCGGCACGGCGCCGAGCAGGCCCTGGGTATAGGGGTGGCGCGGCGTGCGGAAGAGGTCCTCGACCCGCGCCTCCTCCACCTTGCGGCCGGCATACATGACGATGACCCGCTCCGCGACCTCGGCGACGACGCCGAGATCATGGGTGATCAGCACGATGGCGGCACCGACGCGGTGCTTGAGGTCGCGCATCAGGTCGAGGATCTGCGCCTGGATGGTGACGTCGAGCGCGGTGGTCGGCTCGTCGGCGATCAGCAGCTTCGGATTGCAGGCCAGCGCGATGGCGATCATCACGCGCTGCCGCATGCCGCCGGAGAGCTGGTGCGGATACTCCTTCACCCGCTTGTCCGGCGCCGGAATGCCGACAAGCGTCAGCATCTCCACCGCCTTGGCCTCGGCCTCCGATTTGGACAGGCCCTGATGCAGGCGCAGCGCCTCGCCGATCTGCTTGCCGATGCTGAGCACCGGGTTCAGCGAGGTCATCGGCTCCTGGAAGATCATGCTGATCTCGTTGCCGCGGATGGCGCGCATCTCGCGGTCCGAGAGATCGAGCAGGCTGCGGCCGTTGAAGCGGATCTGGCCGGCGATCTTGCCCGGCGGCTCGGGGATGAGCCGCAGGATGGACATCGAGGTGACCGACTTGCCGCAGCCGGATTCGCCCACGATGGCGACGGTCTCGCCGGCCTCGACATGGAAGCTCAGCCCGTCCACCGCGCGGTTCACACCGCCATCGGGGGTGCGGAAATGCGTCTGAAGATTCTCGATCTCGAGCAGAGCCATGGCTTTACACCCGCTTGGCGAGGCGCGGGTCGAGCGAATCCCGCAGGCCATCGCCCAGCAGGTTCACCGCCAGCACGGTGACGGACAGGAAGATGGCAGGAAAGAAGACGATATAGGGCTTCACCTGCCACAGGGCGCGGCCCTCGGCCATGATGTTCCCCCAGGAGGGGATGATCGGCGGCGTCCCGGCGCCGATGAAGGAGAGGATGGCCTCGGTGATCATGGCGCTGGCGCAGATATAGGTCGCCTGCACGGTCATCGGCGCCAGGGTGTTGGGCAGGATGTGGCGCCAGATGATCACCGGCGTGCGCGTGCCGGAGGCAATGGCGGCATCGACATAGGGCTGCTCGCGCAGCGAGAGCACCACGCCGCGCACCAGGCGCGAGACGCGCGGGATCTCGGCGATGGTGATGGCCAGGATGACATTGCCCACCGAGCCGCGGGTCAGCGCCATGAGCGCGATGGCCAGCAGGATCGAGGGGATGGACATCAGCCCGTCCATGATCCGCATGATGATGCTGTCGGCCCAGCGCACGAAGCCGGAGACCAGGCCGATGAACAGGCCGATCACCGAGGCGGCGATGGCCACGCCGAAGCCCACCATCAGCGACACGCGGGTGCCGTAGAGCACGCGGGAATAGACGTCGCGGCCCAGCATGTCGGTACCGAACCAGGCCGCCGCCGAGGGGTTGCGCGTGCGCATCACCGGCGCCAGCGCCGTCGGGTCCTTGGTCCAGAGCCAGGGCGCGAAGATGGCGACGGCCACCATCAGCAGCAGCAGGAAGCCGCCGATGCCGATGGTCGGATGACGCATGAGGTAGCCGAGGAAGCCCTTGCGCGGCTTCCGGACGGCCATGATGTCCGGCATGGGGGTCGCCGCCGCGACACCCTGCGGGGGCTGTGTGGTGGTGCTCAATACCGGATCCTCGGGTCGAAGAGAGTGTAGCTCAGGTCGATCAGCAGGTTGACCAGCACGTAGACGAAGCTGAACAGCAGGATCACGCCCTGGATCACCGGATAGTCGCGGCGCAGGATGGCGTCCACCGTCAGGCGGCCAAGGCCCGGAATGGCGAAGACGCTCTCCGTCACCACCGCCCCGCCGATCAGCAGCGCGACGCCGATGCCGATGACGGTAACGATCGGCACCGCCGCGTTCTTCAGCGCGTGCAGGAACAGGATGGTGCGCTGCCCCGCGCCCTTGGCGCGCGCGGTGCGGATGTAGTCCTGCTGCAGCACCTCGAGCATGGTGGCGCGCGTGATGCGGGCGATCAGGGCGATATAGACGCCGCCGAGCGCGATCGAAGGCAGGACCAGGTTGCGGAACCAGGGCCCGAAGCCTTCCGAGAAGGGCGTGTAACCCTGCACCGGGAACCAGTCGAGCTGCAGCGCGAAGTAGTAGGCCAGCAGATAGCCGACGACGAAGACCGGGACCGAGAAGCCGAGCACGGCGAAGGCCATCACCAGGCGGTCGATCCAGGAGCCGTGCTTCCACGCGGCGACGACGCCCATCGGCACGGCGATGACGACGGCCAGCACCAGCGTCACCACCATCAGCGACAGCGTCGGCTCGATGCGCTGCGCGATCATGCGCGTCACCGGCAGGTTGGTGAAGATGGAGACCCCGAGGTCGCCCTGCAGGATGCGGAACACCCATTCACCGAACCGCACCAGGAAGGGGCGGTCGAGGCCGAGGCTCTGGCGGATCCGCTCCACATCGGCCGGCGTGGCCTGGTCACCCGCAATGACCGCCGCCGGATCGCCGGGGGCGATGTAGAGCAGGCTGAAGACAAACAGGGCGACGATCGCCATCACGGGGATGGTCGCCAGGACACGTCGGACGATGTAGGCGAACATGTTCTCTGATCAGCTCTTGGTGACGCCCCAGAAGAACGGGATCGGTGCCTTGACGACACCGGACACGTTCTTCCGCCAGGCCTGGTAGGACATGAAGAAGCCCGTCGGCGCGTAGAGGCCGAACTTCATGGCTTCGGTGTTCAGCTTGTCGATGGCCGCCTTCTCGGCCGCGAGGTCGGCCGCCGCGAACCATTCGTCGCGATAGGCCTCGACCTGGTCGTCCTTCGGCCAGCCGAACCAGGCGCCATCGCCATTGGCGCGGATGGCGCTATAGGCGGCCGGGTTGAGGCAGTCGGCGCCGGCGTGCCAGGTGTGGAAGATGTGCCAGCCGCCCTGGCTCGGCGGGTTCTTCATGGCGCGCCGGCTGCCCACCGTGCCCCAGTCCGTGGCGACGAAATCGACGTTCATGCCGATCCGCTTCAGCAGATCGGCCGTGACATCGCCGAAGGCCTTGGTGATCGGCTGGTCCTGCGCCACCAGGACGGTGATCGGCTCGCCCTTGTAGCCGGCCTCGGCCAGCAGCTTCTTCGCGCCCTCATAGTCGCGCTTGCCCTTCAGGATGTCGCCGCCCGCCTCGGTGTAGAGTGGCGTGCCGGGCGTGAAGAAGCCGGCCATCGACTTCCACAGCTCCTGCTCGTCCCCCACCAGGGCGCGCATGTAGTCCTCCTGGCTCAGCGCCATCAGGATGGCGCGGCGCGCGCGGACGTCATTGAAGGGCGCGTGCAGGTGGTTCATGCGGAAGCTGCCGACATTGCCCAGCGGATCGGCGATGTCCACATTGATGTTGCGGTTGCGCCTGAGCAGGGGCACCAGGTCGGCGATCGGGTTCTCCCACCAGTCCACCTCGCCGTTCTGCAGCGCGGCCACGGCGGTCGCCGGGTCGGGCATGATCACCCATTCCACGCGGTCCACCATCACCCGCTTGCCGCCCGCCATCCAGTCGGGTGCCTCATCGCGCGGCACATAGCCTTCGAACTTGGCGAAGACCGCCTTGGCGCCGGGAACCCATTCCTCGCGCACGAAGCGGAACGGGCCCGAGCCGACGAACTCCGTGATCTGCTGGAAGGGATCGGTCTTCGCGATCCGTTCCGGCATGACGAAGCTGCAGGGCGAATTGTTCTTCGCCAGGGCCAGCAGCATCTTCGGGTAGGGCTTCTTCAGCGACCAGCGGAAGGTCGCGTCGTCCACCGCGACCAGTTCGTTCTGGATGGCGCGGATCATCTGGCCCATCGGGTCGCGCACCGCCCAGCGGTTCAGGCTGGCCACCGCATCCTTGGCCAGCACGGGCGCGCCGTCATGGAACTTCAGGCCCTGGCGCAGCTTGAAGGTCCAGGTGAGGCCATCGGCGGAGACCTCCTCGGCCTCCACCATCTGCCGCCGCGGCTCCAGCTTGGCATCGAGCCCGTAGAGCGTGTCCCAGACCAGCATGCCGGCGTTGCGGACGACGTACTGGGTGCCCCAGATCGGATCGAAGTTGGCCAGGTTGGCCTGCGGCACGAAGCGCAGCGTGCGCGCCGCCGCGCCCTGCGCCAGGGCCGGCGCCGGCAGGATACCCGCCGCCGGCGTCACCGCGGCCGCGCCGGCGGCGAGCTTCAGGAAAGACCTGCGTTCCATGATTGTCACCCCATCGATCTCCCAGCATGCGACCGGACCGGCCGCTTCCCCGTTGCCTGCCCACGGCCGGCTCGCCGGGGATACTGGGGGCGCACCAGCACATACCGTGCCACCCCCGCCGCCGCCCCGCTAGGATTTCTCGATGTTCCAGAAAACCGTGGAGGGGGAACGGCTGACGCCGCGCACGTTGCGCCGCCAGACCGAAGGCTGCCAGTAGAAGCCGAGCGGGACATAGGGAATGCTGAGCATGGCCTGGGCATTCAGCGCGTCCCCGATGCGCCTGGCCTCGGCCGGATCGGGCGCGCGCAGCCACGCCGCGCGCAGCCGCTCGATCTCCGGGTCGTCCGGCCAGCCGAACCATGCATCCTTGCCATTGGCCCGCAGCATCAGGTGGATCGGCGGCATGTTCAAGGAGTTGCCGGAGGAGGTGGTGTGGAACACGTTCCAGCCGCCCCGCTCCACCGGCTCGCGCGAGGCGCGGCGCTGGCCGAGCGTGCCCCAGTCGACCGAGACCAGTTCCACATTCATGCCGAGGCGCCGCAGCAGGTCGGCGGTGACCAGGGACAGCGCGTTGATCTGCGGATAATCGCCAGGCGCTACCAGCACCACCTTCTCGCCGGCATAGCCCGCCGCCTTCAGCGCGGCGCGCGCCTTCTCCACATCGTGCGTCTTCAGGATCTCGCTGCCGGCCTCGCTTTCCAGCGGCGAGCCGCAGGTGAACACGCCCGGGCAGACGCCCCAGCCCTCCGGCGCCTCTCCGGCGACGGCGCGCAGATAGTCGCGCTGGTCCACCGCCATGGCGACGGCGCGCCGGATCTCCACCTTGTCGAAGGGCGGATGCAGGTGATTGAGCCGCATGCAGCCGTAGGTTCCCTCCGTCAGCCTCTGCTCGACGACGAGGTCACGATTGGCGCGCATCACAGGCAGCAGGTCGTGAAGCGGATACTCCCAGTAGTCCTGCTCGCCGGTCTGCATGGCGCCGGCGGCGGTCGCGGGATCGCTGATCACCGTCCATTCGACGCGGTCCAGCTTCGGCACCTTGGCGCCGGCCAGCCCGTCCGGGGCATCCTGGCGCGGGGCATAGCGGTCGAAGCGTGTCCAGACCGACCTCTGCCCGGGGTTCCATTCCTCCGGCAGGAAGCGGAAGGGGCCGGAGCCGACGGCCTCGCGGATCTGGGTGAAAGCGTCCACCTGCGCCAGCCGCTCGGGCATGATGAAGGCGGGGGACGGGCTCTTGCCGAGCGCCAGGGCCAGGAAGGGGAACGGCTCCTTCAGCCGGAAGACGAGCCGCCGGTCGTCGAGCGGCTCCAGCGCGTCGACGGCACGCCACAGCACCTGACCGAAGGGGTCGCGCTTGGCCCAGCGGGTGATGGAGGCGGTGCAGTCGCGGGCCCGCACCGGCTCGCCGTCATGGAAGAACAGGCCTTCGCGCAAGGTGAAGGTCCAGCGCCGGCCGTCATCCTCCACCAGCCAGCCTTCCGCCATCTGCGGTTGTGGCTCGGTCCGGGAATTCACCGCCGTCAGCGTGTCATAGACCAGATAGCCGTGGTTCAGCGTCACCACCGCCGTGGTCCAGAACGGATCGAGGCTGGTGAGATTGGCCTGCGGGATCACCCGCAGCACCTTGGCCGCGCCCTGCGCCAGGGCCGGACGGGCGAGGGCGGCGGCGGAGAGGCCGAGGCCGGCGCCCAGGAGATCGCGGCGGAGCATGGTTCCTCCGGCGCTCAACGGCGGATTGTCGCGGGCGGGCGTTCAAGGAGGATGGGCATGTGCGGGCACGCCGCACGAGCAGCACCAAGGCTGTGTCGGTTCATCTGGATGGTCTCCCGAAGATGGGCTGCCAGGCTTGGCGCCTGGTCTTGGCCCGTCATGCGCTCCTTCGGGGATTGGATCAGTCCCGCGCCTCAGGGGCAAGTGAGGAGCGGCAAAAAAGAGCGGCCCGACGGGTGCCGGGCCCCTCCCAAGGATCAGTCGTGGATCAAGTCGTGGATCAGCCGCGCTGCACGTTCCAGAACATGGGCAGCCCCTTCAGCACGCCGCTCAGGTTGCGGCGATAGGCCCAGGCCTGGAAGTACTGGCCGCAGGGCAGGTAGGGCACGTCCTGCTGCAGGGCCTGCAACTGGATGTCGCGCGCGATCGCCTGCTGCGCGGCGAGGTCGGGCGCCTCGAACCAGGCGTTGCGAAGCTCCTCCAGGCGCGGCGCGGTGGGCCAGCCGAACCAGGCCGCCTGGCCGTGGCCGCGCAGCGCCTGCTGTACGCCCGGATTGGCCATGTCGACACCCGCCCAGAAGGTGAAGAACATGCTCCAGCCGCCCTTCTCGGGGGCCTCCTTGCTGGCGCGCCGCTGCACCACGGTGCCCCAGTCGGTCGAGACGAAATCGACGTTCATGCCGCATTTCTGCAGCATGTCGTGCCCGACCATGGCCAGGGCGTGAAGCGAGGGGAAATCGGTGGCGGCGATCAGCACCACCTTCTCGCCCTTGTAGCCGGCGGCGGCGAGGTCGCGCTTGACCTTGTCATAGTCGCGCGGGCTGGTCAGCGCCTCCATCCCGGCATCGTTGGCCAGCGGCGTCTCGGGCGTGAAGATGCCCACGCCCTCCCGCCAGAGGCTCTTGTCGGTGCCGATGACGGCCGTCATGTAGTCCGCCTGGCTGACGGCGCCGAGCAGCGCGCGGCGGATCACCGGATTGTCGAAGGGCGGGTGCAGATGGTTGAACCGCGCCATGCCCATCAGCCCGGTCGGGTCCTGGATCTCCATGGTCAGGTTGCGGTTGCGCCGCAGCAGCTCCTGAAGGTCGCCCGGCGGCTGCTCCCACCAGTCGGCCTCGCCGTTCTGCATGGCATTGGCCGCCGTGGCGGCATCCGGCATGACGTTCCACTCGACGCGGTCGAAATGCACGCGCTTCGGGCCGGCCGTCCAGGTCGGCGTGCCCTCGGGGCGCGGCACGTAGTCAGCGAAGCGCTCATAGACGATGCGGGCGCCCGGCACGCGCTCATCGGCCTTGTAGCGGAACGGCCCGCTGCCGATCATCTCCTTCACCGGCACGGCGGGATCGGTCTGCGCCAGCCGTTCGGGCATGATGAAGCAGACCGGGGTGGCCGGCTTGCCCAGCGCCTCGAACATCAGCGGGAAGGCCCGCTTGAGCCGCCACAGGATGGTCCTGTCATCCGGCGCGGAAAGCTCGTCCACCGCCGTCATCATGACCTGGCCCAACGCGTCGCGCTTCGCCCAGCGCTGGATGGAGGCGACGCAGTCGCGCGCCCGCACCGGCGCGCCGTCATGGAACTTCAGCCCCTCGCGCAGCGTCATGGTGACGCGGCGGCCCTCATCCTCGACCACATGCCCCTGCACCATCTGCGGCTGCGGCCTGTAGTCCTGGTCGAAGCCGTAGAGCGTGTCCCAGACCATGTAGCCGTGGTTGCGGCTGACATAGGCGGTGGTCACGATCGGGTCGGCCACCGCCAGATCGGCCTGGGGGATGAACTTCAGCACCCGGGCGGCGCTGCCCTGGGCGACCGCGAAGCGAGGCAGGGCCGTGGCGGCCCCCATGGCGGCGATGCCGGCGGCACCACCCAGCATCTGGCGTCGGAACATGTTCGGTCGATCTCCCGCAGCGGTCGGCCTGCTCTCAGGAGGGGGAGGGAAGCCGAGTGCACCTCCCGGCGCAAGAGGCCATCGCGCCCCGCCCCTCCCCCACCCCCCCTTGGCAGCCGGGGCGGGCGCGGCCTAATGCCCCGCTTTATGCCGCCCGATGCGCCCCCCGATGCGTCCCCTGGCGCAACCCGAGCCTCCGCGTCCCGCGGCCCGGGCGCCCTGCCCGGCCAGATGCTGCGCTTCGGCCTGGTCGGCAGCCTGGGCGTGCTGGTCGACACCGCGGTGCTCTATGCCGCCCTCTGGCTGGGCGCCGGACTCCATGGCGGCCGTCTGCTCTCCTACCTGGCTGCGGCCAGCGGCAACTGGGCCCTGAACCGGATCTGGACCTTCCGCGGGGCCTCCCGCGACCGGCCGGAGCGGCAATGGCTGCTCTTCCTGCTGGTCAATCTGGTCGGCTTCGCCCTGAACTACGGCACCTACGCGCTGCTGATTGGGCAATGGCCGCCGGCCGCCGCGCACCCCGTGCTGGGCGTGGCCGCGGGCGCCCTGGCCGGGATGGCCGGCAACTTCCTGCTCAGCCGCCAGCTCGTCTTCCGATGAAGGGGCCGGCGCGACGTATCTCTTTTTCCGCACGGCCGAGCGTTTCTTGTCCGCCGCCTGTCCCACCCTTCCCCTCCCGGCCGGAGCGAACCAGAGGGCTTTCAGAGCCACGCCGGAGCCGCGTGCCACCTGGAGAAGACATGCACAAGCAGTCATACAACTCATCGTGCAATGCCTTGATCCGCTGTGCTAGAAGCACCGTGACTGGGAAAGGCCGCGCCAGGCACGCCCTTTTACCCGATGACTGAAGCCTTCCCGCGCCGGCCCGTCGCCCAAGGGCGGTGCCGGGGACGATGCCAAGGAGCAAGCGGCACATGCCGACGAGACTATCCGGAATCGAAACGGCGTTTGCATCCTGGTGGGAGTTGGCGGCGTTGACTGGCCGAGACTGCACGGAGAGGTTGTATTGATGTTCCGAGCTCCACGCCTTCCAGGTGCAGAGAAGCCGGGCGATACGCCCCTGACCCGCGCGATCGAGACCTGCCGGAAGGAGTTCCTGGCGGTCGGCCTGTTCAGCGGCGTGGTCAATCTGCTGCAGCTGACCGTGTCGATCTACATGATGCAGGTCTTCGACCGGGTGCTGGCCACCCGCAGCCTGGACACGCTCTACTTCCTCACCGCCATCGCCGTCGCCGCCCTTCTGCTGCTGGCGGTGCTGGAGGCGGTGCGGAGCCGGGTGATGCAGCGCGCCGCGACCTGGATCGAGAGCCGCGTGGCGCCGGAGGGCTTCGAGCGGGCGCTGGAGGCGCAGCTGCGTGGCCGCCCCTACCGCATGGAGGCGCTGCGCGATCTCGGCTTCTGCCGTTCCTGGCTGGCCTCGCCCGGCGCGCTGGCGGTCTATGACGTGCCCTGGGTGCCGATCTATCTCGGCGCCATCTTCCTGCTGCATCCGGTGATGGGCTTCATCGCCCTGGGCGGCGCGGTGCTGCTCTTCCTGCTCACCCTGTTCAACGAGTATTCCACCTCCTCCCTGCTGAAGCAGGCGAACACGTCGATGATGGCAAGCCAGCGCCGCGCCGACGCCATCGCCCGCAATGCCGAGGTGATCGACAGCATGGGCATGGCGCCCGCCGTCATGCACCGCTGGCGCCAGGGCGTGGCCGAGACGGTGGGGCCGCAGGAGAAGGCGGCCGACCGCGCCGCCCTGCTGCTCTCCACGACCAAGTTCCTGCGCCTCGCGGTGCAGCTCGCCATCCTCGGCGTCGGCGCCTATCTGGTGCTGCAGCAGCAGCTGACCGCCGGCGCCTCGATCGCCGGCTCGATCATCATGGGCCGCGCCCTGGCCCCGGTGGAGCAGCTGATCGGCGGCTGGAAGGGGCTGGTGCAGGCGCGCCAGGCCCTGAAGCGGGTCACCGCCTTCCTCTCCCTGCCGCGCATCCGCCCGCCGGGCCTGGCGCTGCCGGAACCCTCCGGCCGCATCCAGGCCGAGCGCGTCGCCTATGGCCTGCCCGGGCAGAACGCGGCCATCATCAAGGGCGTCTCCTTCGGTCTCGATGCCGGTGAAAGCCTGGCCATCATCGGCCCCTCCGCCGCCGGCAAGACGACGCTGATCCGCCTGCTGATCGGCACGCTGGCGCCCAATTCCGGCACGGTCCGCATGGACGGGGCCGATGTCTACACCTGGAAGCGCGAGGATTTCGGCCGCCATGTCGGCTACCTGCCGCAGGATGTCGAGCTGTTCGACGGCACGGTCTTCCAGAACATCGCCCGCATGGCCGAGGCCGAGCCGGAGGCGGTCTTCGCCGCCGCCCAGCTCGCCGGCTGCCACGAGATGATCCTGCGCCTGCCGCAGGGCTACGACACCGAGATCGGCGAGGGCGGGCAGCATCTCTCCGGCGGCCAGCGGCAGATGATCGGCCTGGCGCGGGCCCTCTTCGGCCGGCCCAAGCTGGTGGTGCTGGACGAGCCCAACTCCAACCTGGACGGCGATTCCGAGGCGGCCCTGCAGCGCGCCATCAATGCCCTGAAGGCCCAGGGCACCACCGTGATCCTGGTCTCGCACCGGCCGGCGCTGGTGCAGGGCGTGGACAAGGTGATGCTGTTGAAGGACGGCGCCATCGAGCTCTTCGGCCCGCGCGCCGAGGTGCTGAAGCGGATCATGACGCCCCGCGCCGCGCCGCCCGCCGCCCCGGCCGAGGTCACCGCCGCCGCCGCTTCCCCCCGCCTGGCCCCCGGAGGCGCCGCATGAGTGTCACGACCCTTCCCCCCGCCGGTCCCCCCGCCGGGGGCGGCCCCGGCGCCCTCGCGCCGCGCCCGGGCAACCTGCCGCCGCTGCGGCCGGACCCGCTGCTCGACGCGCCCCGCCCCCGCACGCGCGGCACGCTGCTCTTCGGCCTGGTGGTGACGCTGGTCTTCGTCGGCGGCTTCACCGCCTGGTCCACCCTGGCGCCTTTGGCCGAGGCGGCGATCGCCCCGGGCCAGATCCGCAGCGAGGGCAATCGCCGCACCATCCAGCATCTCGAGGGCGGCATCGTCCGCGAGATCCTGGCGCGCGACGGCGACAGCGTGAAAGCCGGCCAGGTGCTGATGCGCCTCGACGACGTGCAGGCCGGCGCCACGCTGGAGACGCTGCGGGCGCAGCGCTGGGCGCTGCTGGCGCAGGAGGCTCGCCTCGCCGCCGAGGCGCGCGGCGCCAGCGAGATCGCCTTCCCCGCCGACCTGCGGGACAGCACCGACCCGCGCGCGCTGGAGGTGATGACCGGCCAGCGGACGCTGTTCGCCGCCCGGCAGACCAGCCTGAACAGCCAGCTCCAGGTGCTGGAGGCCCGCATCGCCCAGCACGAGGCGACCGCCAGCTCCGCCCATGGCCAGATCGCCAGCCAGCAGCGCCAGCTCGCGCTGATCCGGCGCGAGGAGGAGGATGTGCAGACCCTGGTCCGGCAGGGGCTGGAGCGCATGCCCCGCCTGCTCGCCCTGCAGCGCAATGTCGCCTCCCTCGAGGGCAACATGGTCGATCTGCGCGGCCAGGTGGAGCGCGCCGCGGCCTCCGCCGAGGAGGCGCGCAACCAGATGCGGCAGACCCGCGACCAGCGCCTGGCCGAGGTCTCGACCGAGGCGCGCGAGGTGCGCACGCGCCTCAACGAGGCCGAGGACAAGCTGCGCGCCGCCCGCGATGTCGCCACCCGGCGCGAGATCGTGGCGCCGGAGGACGGCACCATCCTCGGCAGCAAGTTCTTCAACCTGGGCGCCGTGGTCCGCCCCGGCGAGCCGGTGATGGAGCTGGTGCCGGCGCATGACCGGCTGGTGGCCGAGGTGCAGCTCTCGCCGAGCGATATCGACGTGGTCTATCCCGGCCTTCAGGCGGAGGTCCGCCTGCCCGCCTTCAAGCAGCGGCTGGTGCCCTATCTGCACGGCCACGTCACCTATGTCGCCGGCGACGTGACGATGGATGAGCGGACCCGCGCCAGCCATTACCGCGTGCAGGTGCTGATCGATGCCGACCAGCTCACCAAGCTGGAGAATGTCGAGCTGAAGGCCGGCATGCCGGTCGAGGCGCAGATCCAGACCGGCAGCCGCAGCTTCTTCCACTACATGCTGCAGCCGGTCTTCGACAGCTTCCACCGCGCCTTCCGCGAGCAGTAGCCCCGGCGCCGGCCGGGCGGCGGCACCGCCCGGCTGGCCCCGGCCACCGCTTTCCGCTAGAGCGACCCATGTCCGCCCGGCGCCCGCGCGAGAGCCGCGGTGTCGGGCGGCCCCGCCCGCAGACCAGGAGACGCCCATGACCGACACCTCCGCCCTCTTCGCCGACGGCATCATGGAGGCCAGCGTGCATCACGGCGTCGCCCGCCTGACCCTGGCGCAGACCGGCCAGGACGGGAAGCCGGTGCCCTGCGGCCAGCTGGCGATCCCGGTGGTGCAGCTGCCGGCCTTCGCCAACGGTGTCCTGGCCCTGCTGAAGCAGATCGACAGCCGGGTGAAGCAGGCCCAGCAGGCGCAGCAATCCTCCGCCGATGCGCCGGCCGAGGCACCCCAGCAGGTTCCGGGCTCCTTCCGCTTCTCCGGCTGACGCCTCGGCGATGGGCGGGCGCGCGCTCGCCTGCATCCTGGCCTGCGCCGTCTCGCTGCTCGCCGTGCCGGCCCAGGTCAAAGAGGGCCGGGCCAAAGAGGGCCAAACCCCCGGCTGGGCCACGGTGCCCGGCCCGGCCTCCGGCCCGGTGGCGGTCCATGGCGCGCACGGCCTGGGCTGCCTCGCGGGCGCCGAGGCCCTGCCGCCGGAGGGCTCAGGCTGGCAGGCGGTGCGGCTGTCCCGCAACCGGATCTGGGGACATCCCGATCTGATCGCGGCCCTGCGCGGCCTCGCCGGCCAGGCCCGGGCCGCCGGCCTGCCGGACCTGCTGATCGGCGATCTCGGCCAGCCGCGCGGCGGCCCGATGCCCTGGGGCCACGCCAGCCACCAGATCGGCCTCGATGCCGATGTCTGGCTCGATCTGCGCCCGCGCCCACCCCTCTCCCGCCAGGCCCGGGAGGCGATCGAGGTGCCTTCGGTCGTGCGGCCGGACGGCCTCGCGGTCGATCCGGCCCGCTTCACCGGCGCGCATGCGCTGCTGCTCAGGCTCGCGGCCGGACAGCCGGGGGTGGACCGGATCTTTGTCCACCCGGCGATCAAGCAGGCGCTCTGCCAGGCCCATCCCGGCGCCGGCTGGCTGCGGCGTATCCGCCCCTGGCGCGGGCACGATTCCCATATCCATATCCGCCTGCGCTGCCCGGCGGATCAGCCCGGCTGCCGGGATCAGGCGCCGCCGCCGCCCGGAGATGGCTGCGACGCCAGCCTGGCCTGGTGGTTCACGTCCGAGGCACGGCAGCCGCCGGCGCCGCCCGCCGCCCCGCCACCGGCGGTCCCATCGCTGCCCGCTGCCTGTGCCGCGGTCCTGGCGGCGCCCTGAGCCACGGCGCGCAGCCTCACCCCCGCAGGCGCAGGGCCAGCACCGGATCGTCCGTGGCCATCAGGTCGAGGCCCAGGCCCAGGGCCTTCTGGATGCTTTCGGCGTGATTGGCGCCCCAGGCGCCCAGCCGCAGTCCGGCACCGCGCAGGCGGCCGACCAGCTCGGCATCCAGCGCCTCGATCTCGGTCTCCACCATCCCGAGGCCATGGGTGCGGGCGACGGCGATGACACCGCCGGCGCCGATCTGCCGCAGCAGGCCGCGGCCGAACAGCCAGGCCACGCCGGCCAGGCCGCCGGCGCCCTCCGCCGCCGCCGCCAGCTCGGCGTCGAAGGTGATGATCTGGCACTGGCCGCGGATGCCCGCCGCCTCCAGCACCGCCAGGGAGCCCTCCAGCAGGGGCGCCTGCTGCCCCCGCGCCGGGGTCTTCAGCTCCACCTGCAACCGCATGTCACGGCCACGGAACAACGCCGCCACCGCCGCCAGGCTCGGGATGCAGCCACCGCCCGCGCCGCGCAACCGGATGCGTTCCAGCCGGGCCGCCGGCTGCCCCGCGACCGGGCCGCTGGCCTCGCTCATGCGATCCAGCGTCGCGTCGTGGAACACCATCGGCACGCCATCGGCGCTCAGCTGCACGTCGCACTCGGCCAGGTCCACCGGAAGCAGGAGCGTGTTGCGGAAGGCTTCCAGGCTGTTCTCGGGCCACAGGAAGGCGCCCCCGCGATGGCTGGCGATCTCGGTTCCTTGCATCGTTCGTTCCGATTCGGGCATGTTTGGGCGAGGCTCGCCGGGTCTGGATGCTGGCGGAATCGCCGGAGGCCATTTAAAGTCGAATAAACTTCTGCGCGAGGTCCTAACATGCCCCTTCTACTGGTTGCCCATGACCAGGCGGCCGACGGAGCCCTGGCGCTGGAGGATGCGGTCTGGCAGCTGGCGGAGTCTCATCTGACGCTGCCCGGCTCCCTGCTGGTGGAGACCGCCGTCTCGCCCCGCTACCTGAACGAGCACCTGTTGGGCGCCATGCGGCGCGCCGACCTTCAGGGCACGCTGCTTGTCGTTCCGGTGGCCGCGCCGAGCTGGAGCGGCCTCTCGCCCGAGGCCGAGGAATGGATCCGCGCCCGGCTGCCCTGAGACTGTGCGCCCGGCACGGGCGGGAAGGAAAGCGGCATGAAAAGGCTGATCCGCAAGGCGGAGCGAGGGGCATGGTGGCGCGCTGGCCTTGCCCTGGCGGCGTTGCTCGGCCTGGGAGGCGGCCCCTCGGCGGCGCAGCAGACCGAACCCATCCAGCTCAAGATCGTGGGTGGCCTGGCCGGCGTCTCGCAATACACCCGCTACGAGCAGCCCTTCTGGCAGAAGCGCGTGCCGGAGCTGACCGGCGGCCGCGTCGCCGCGGAGATCGCGCCCTTCGACCGCGCCGGCTTTCGCGCCGAGGAGATGCTGCCGCTGATGCGCCTCGGCGTGGTGAGCTTCGGCACGGCGCTGGTCGCCATTGTCTCCAGCGAGGAGCCGGAGTTCAACGCCGTCGATCTGCCGGCGCTCAACCCGGATATCGAGAAGCTCCGCGAGACCATCCGCCTCTACCGTCCGCATCTGAGGGAGCTGCTGGCCGAGCGCTACGGCATCGAGCTGCTCTCCATCTACACCTATCCGGCGCAGGTGACATGGTGCAGCCGCGCCTTCTCCGGCCTGGCCGATCTCGCCGGCCGCCGCGTCCGCACCTCCTCGGTCGGTCAGGCCGAGGTCTTCGAGGCGCTCGGCGCCACCTCCGTCGTCATTCCCTTCGCCGACATCGTCACCGCCATGAAGGCCGGCGTGGTGGAATGCGCCGTGACCGGCACGCTCTCGGGCAACACCATCGGCCTGCAGGATGTGACCACGCATGTGCACAGCATGGCGCTGACCTGGGGCGTCTCCATCTTCGGCGCCAATGCGGAGGCCTGGAAGGCGCTGCCCCAGTCGGTGCGCGACAGCCTGCGCCAGGGCCTCGGGGAACTCGAGACGGCCATCTGGGACGGCGCGGCGAAGGAGACCGGCGAGGGCCTAGCCTGCAGCGCCGGCCTGCCGGATTGCAGCACGGGCCGCAAGGGCAGCATGACGGTGGTTCCGGTGACGCCGGCGGACAATGAGCGGCGGCGCCAGTTGCTGGTGAACACCGTGCTGCCGCGCTGGGTCGATCGCTGCGGCAGCGACTGCGCGGCCGCCTGGAACAGGTATCTGGGACCGGCGAACGGCATCATGGTCCGCGAGGACTGAGATGCAGCAGTTCCGGCGCATCCGCCTCGCCATCCTGCTGGCCGCCGTGGCACTGCTGCTGGGACAATGGTTCACCACTTCCCTCCTGGTCGGCCGCACGCGCGAGGCGGCGATGTCCGCCTCCGCCGACACGGTGCTGCGGGTGGCGCGCTCGGTGGAGGCCTCGGTGAACCGCAGCCTGGTGCAGGTGGACGCCATGCTGACCGGCCTACCGTCGATCCTGACGCCGCTAGCCAGCGGCGGGCGGCTCGACGCGAACCTGGCCAACCGCGTCCTGCGCGAGCTGAACAACCAGAACTTCACCTTCCGCGACGTGCTGCTGATCGGCGCCGACGGCATGCCGGTGGCCACCGGCCTGCCCGTCTCGCGCCGCCGCCCGCTGCCCTTCTCCATCGACACCGCCTTCTTCGAGGGGGGCGGGCGGGCCGGCGGCGTGCTGATCGCCGGGCCGATCCGCAACCCGGCGACCAGCGAGTGGTCGCTGTTCATGGCGCGCCGCATCCGCCTGCCGGACCTCGGCTCCCTGCTCGCCGTGGCGGAGCTGCCGGTGCCGGTGATGATCAACCTGCTGGCCGCCAGCGGCGGCGACGGCAGCAATCTCCGCCTGACCCTGGAGCGGGATGACGGCACGCTGATGGCGAGCCTGCCGCATGACGAGCCGCGCATCGGCACCCTGCTCTCGCCGACCTCGCTGGAGCGGTTGCAGGAGGCCAGCAGCGGCGTGCTGATGGAGACCGCGAGCCGCTTCGAGGGCGTCCCGGTCATCGCCGCGGTCCGCCCCCTGCTCTATTCGTCCCTCACCGTCTCGGCCAGCCTGAAGCTGAGCGACGCGCTGGCGGAATGGGAGAAGGAGCGCTTCCGCGCGCTCATTATCTCGATCGCCTTCGCGGCGCTGGTGGGCGCCCTGGCGGCGGCGCTGATCCTGGCCATGCGGCAGCGGGAGAAGGTGGAGGCCGAGCGCAATCGCTGGCGCGCCATGCTGGAGAACGCGCTCGACAGCATGACCGACGGCTTCGTCATGTGGGACGCCAACGACCGGCTGGTGGCCTGCAACGCCCGCTACAAGGATTTCTACCGGGTCAGCGCCTCGGTCATCGAACCGGGCGCGCATTTCGACGACATCATGCGGGAAGGCTTCCTCCGCGGGCAGTATCCCCAGGCCGGCGACGACCTCGATGCCTTCCTGCAGGACATGCGCCGCTGGCACCGGGGCGACAGCCCCCCCATGGAGCGCCTGCTGCCCGATGGGCGCTGGGTGCTGGTGACCGAGCGGGCCACGCCGGGCGGTGGCACCGTCGGCATCCGCACCGACATCACCGCCATGAAGCGCACCATGGAGGACCTCGCCGTGGCGCGCGACCAGGCGGCCGCGGCCGGCGAGGCCAAGACGCAGTTCCTGGCGCGGATGAGCCACGAGCTGCGCACGCCGCTGAACGGCATCCTCGGCTTCGCGCAGGTGCTGCTCAACGATCCCCGGCTGGTGCCGGAGCAGCGCGAGCAGCTGCGGACCCTGCACGAGGCGGCGCGCCATCTGCTCGAGCTGGTGAACGGCCTGCTCGACCTGTCGAAGATCGCGGCCGGCCGGCTGGAGCTGCACCCGGAGCCGGCCGAGCTGCCCCTGCTGCTGGAGCGCAGCGCGGCGCTGCTGGGGCCGGAGATCCAGCGCAAGGGGCTGCGCTTCATCCTGGACGTCGCCTCGGGGACGCCGCACTTCGTCATGGTGGATCCGACCCGCCTGCGCCAGCTGGTGCTGAACCTGCTGTCCAACGCGGTGAAGTTCACGCCGACCGGCGGCCAGGTGACGCTGCGCGCGCGGGCCGCCTGCGAGGGCGAGGGCATCCGGCTCGAGGTCGAGGACACCGGCCCGGGCGTGCCGCAGGAGCAGCGGCATCTGCTGTTCCGCGACTTCGTGCAGCTGGCGACGCCGGGCGCCGGCACCGCCGAGATGGGCACCGGGACCGGCCTCGGCCTTTCCATCGCGGCCCAGCTCGCGCAGCTGATGGGCGGCACGATCGGCTGCGACAGCGAGCCCGGGCACGGCGCGCGCTTCTGGGTCGAGCTGCCCTTGCCCTCCACCCTGCCCATCGCCCTGACCGGCCAGGACATGCGCGCGGCACCCCCCCCGCCCTCCCCCAATCCCTTGCAGATCCTGGTGGTGGACGATGTTCCGGCGAACCGGCTGGTGGCCCGGGCCATGCTGACCAGCGCCGGCCACCACGTCACCTGCGTCGAAGACGGCTCGGTCGCGGTGGCGGCGGTGCAGCAGACCGCCTTCGACCTGGTGCTGATGGACCTGCAGATGCCGGTGATGGACGGGCTGGAGGCAACGCGCCGCATCCGCGCCCTGCCGCCGCCGCGCGGCCGCGTTCCGGTGGTGGCGGTGACGGCCTCGGCCATGCCGGAGCAGGTGGAGGCCTGTCGCGCGGCCGGCATGGACGGCCACCTGCCGAAACCCATCGATCGCGACGTGCTGCTGCGGCTGGTGCGGCAGTATGCGCTGCGGGGCGCGGCCGCGCTGGAGCCCGC
>NZ_JBSXMU010000057.1:0-23767 GCF_054073225.1 Teichococcus aerofrigidensis | reverse complement strand
GTCCAGCACCCGCCGCGGGGGGGGGGGGGGGGGCGGGGGGGGGGGGGCCGGGCGGGGGGGGGGGGGGGGGGGCGCCTCTCACAGGTCGAGCCAGGGCAGCTCCTCGCGCGGGCGCGCCAGGTCGGGGTTCTGCGCGATCATGCGTTCCCAGACCCGCCGCGTGACCGACTGCGCCTCGCGCAGCAGGGCGGGCTCATCCACCGTCAGAACCCGGCCGTCGCGCAGGATGAAGTCGCCATCGACCATCACGGAGCGGACGGTGCCGGGGTGACCGTAATGGACGATGTTCGAGACCAGCCGCACGACGGGCCGCATCGCCGGCGTGTTCAGGTCGATGAAGGTCAGGTCGGCCTTCTTGCCGGCCTCGATGCTGCCGATCTCCGACGCGGCGCCGAGGCTGGCGGCGGCGTCGCGCGTCACGGCATCGAGGATCGTCTGCGGCCCCGGCAGCACGCCGCCTTCCCGCTCCCGGCCCCGGCCGGTGCGATGCAGAATCGAGCCGATGCTCATGGCCTGGAACATGTCCTCGGTCATGTTGTCCGTGCCGATGGCGACACGCACGCCGGCGTCACGGATCAGGCCGAGCAGGGCGGGATGCATGCCGCGCCGGCGCGAGATGCTGGCCGGGGTGTGCGCCATGGTCACGCCGCGCGCGGCGAGCAGCCCGATATCCTCCGGCGTGCAGAAGGTCCAGTGCGCCGCCGTCAGATCGTGGCCGAGAAATCCCTCGCGGTCCAGATAGGCGGCGGAGGTGGTGCCGCGCGCCGCCTTCACCGCCGCCACCTCGCCCGGGCTCTGCGACAGATGCACGGTGCGCGTCAGCCCGTGCCGGGCCGCGAGATCCAGCAGCTTGCGCAGCATGGCGGGCGAGCAGTTGTCCGGCGCATGCGCCGCCAACTGGCAGCGCACGCGGTCGCCGTGGCTGCCATGCAGCGCCTCGATCATCGCCTCGGCGCGGTCGAGGAACTGCGCGCCGAAGGCCGGGTCCTCGCGGTAGTCGCCGTGGCGGATCCGGCGCGTGTCGATGTCGGCGCAGCTTTCCGAGAGCCACAGCCGGAGGCCGGTCGCCGCCATGGCCTCCGCATAGGAGGCGACGTGCCGGAAGGGATCGACCAGCGTCGTCGTGCCGCTGCGGATCGCCTCCAGGCAGCCGAGCGCCGCCATGACCGAGCGCTCCTCGCCCGACATGGTGTAGGAGACGGGCGACATGTAGCCGTAGATCATGTCGCCGTCCCAGTCCTCCACCGTGCCCCGCAGCACGGTCAGGACGGTGTGGGTATGGGCGTTGACCAGGCCGGGAAGCACGGCCAGCCCCCGCGCGTCGATGCGCTCGGCGCCGGGATGCGCGGCCTCCAGCGCCTCGGCGGGCGCCACGGCGGCGATGCGCGCGCCGCGCAGCAGAATGGCCTGGCCCGCCAGCACGCGGCGCTCCGCGTCGCAGGTGACGATCGCCGCGCCGGTGATCAGCCTCTCCATCGGCTCAGTTCTCGCCGGCATCGATGCTGATCCGCTGCAGGGCCTGGCGCTCCAGGCCGTGCTTCCTCAGGATCTCCAGATAGGTGCCGTTGGCCACCAGGCGCTGCAGCGACGCCGCCACGGCATCGCGCAGGTCGGTGGTGTCCTTCGGGAAGGCCATGCCGGAGAGGTTGCGGGTGATCGGCTCGCCCACCTCGACGAAGGCGCCCGGATTGAGCTGGCGCAGGTAGACGACATATTCGGCGCCGAGGATGGCGCCTTCCGCGCGTCCCTGCTGCAGGTCCGTGCGCGAGGCGGCGGCGCCTTCCGTGCCGATCACCTGCATGGCCGGCCTGCCGGCGGCGACGCAGTTCCTCTCGCTCCAGGCCTGGGCCGAGGGGAAGTAGTTGGTGGTGCGCGGCGTCGCCACGCTGCGGCCGCAGAAGTCGGTGGCCTTCTCCGCGCCCTTCCGTTGGGCCGCCGTGGTGAAGATCTGCGCGCCGGTGCTGACGTAATCGACGAAGCTCAGCCGCTCGCGCCGCGCCGGAAGGTCGGTCATCGAGCTGCCGCTGAAATCGACGCGGCCGGTGGTGATGGCCGGAATGAGCTGGGCGAAGGCCATCTCCTCCCAGCGGATCTCGACGCCGAGATCCTTGCCGATGGCGGTGACGAGATCGACGTTCACGCCACGCCGCTCATTCGTCGCCGGGTCCTTGTAGGCCATCGGCGGATAGGTGGCCTCGATGCCGACGCGGAGATAGCCCTGCTGGCGGAAGCGCTCGGGCAGGGACGCCTCCTGCGCCGCCGCGGATCTCGCGGCCGGAACGGCGGCGACCAGGCAGGCCAGGACCGCGACGGCCAGGTGACGGAGCGGACGGGACATGCAACCTCCATGAAAAAGGCCGGATGAAAAAGGCCGGGGCGCCGTGCCCCGGCCCATCGACGCTCAGCCGGCCCGCGCCTCGCAGGCGGCGAAGTGGTCGGCGATCTCCCCGCCCGTCGCGATCCAGACATCGCCGCAGGATCGGGCATAATCGAGGAAATGGCGCAGCAGCCGGAGGCGCATCGGCCGGCCGCTGCATTGCGGATGCAGCACGGTGGTGACCATGCCGCCCCAGTCGCGGATCTCGTCCAGCTCATCCTGCCAGATCGACAGCACCGCCTCGCGCGGCTGGATGGTGTGGCGGCTGTAGCGATGCGACAGGCCGAGCAGCCAGTCGTCATAGCAGGCCGTCACCGGCAGCTCGATCAGGCCGGGCGTGCCATCGTCGAGCAGGTGGCGATAGGGCCGGACATCGTCGCGGAAGGACGAGGTGTAGAGCAGGCCGCGCCGCTTCAGCAGCACGCGAAGCTCCTCGCAGAACTCCCCGGAGGGCGCGCGGTAGCCGCGCGGCACCACGCCGAGGCGCCGCTTCAGCACCTCCAATCCGCGCTCCACCTCCTCCGCCAGCATCGGATCGCCCGGCTTCGGCATCAGATGGTGGAAGCCGTGGTGGCCGATCTCGTGCCCCTCGGTCAGGATCGCCTCGCACATCGCCGGATGCGCCTCGACCGACCAGCCGGTGATGAAGAAGGTCGCCTTCAGCCCCTGCTGGCGCAACAGCTCCAGCAGCTTGCGCGTGCCGACGCGGGCCTCGTAGCCGCCGAAGGACATGGTGACGAGCTCGCCGTAGCGAGCGGGGTCGTTGCCGGTCCAGGCCGTCTCGGCATCCACGTCGAAGGAGAGGAACATGGCCGCGCGATGGCCGCCGGGCCAGGGGAATTCCGGCGCCAGGGGCGCGCGGTTGGCGGGCGCCAGCGGCACCCGCTCGGCCGGTTCACTCACCGCCATTGACCTGGATTTCCGGGATGGCGCTGGGCGTGAGCTGCCACTTGGCCAGCAGCCTCGCATAGGTGCCATCGGCCATCAGCGCCTTCAGCCCCTCGACCAGGGCCTGCTGCAGCTGCGTCTCCTCCTTGCCGGTGGCGATGCCCATCAGCGTGTAGCGCACCGGCTCGCCGATCGGCGCATAGGTGTTGGGCTCCTGCCCCATGATGTAGGGCAGCGTCTCGCCCCCCTGCATGGCGGCATCGATGCGGCCCTGGCGAAGCTGGGTGCGCGCATCGGCCGAGCCCTCGGTCGGCACATAGACGATGGCGGGCCTGCCCTTGCCCTCGCACTCGGCCTCGCTGAAGGCCTTGATGTCGTTCGGCAGCGCCGTGCGCCGGCTGGCGCCGACGCGCTTGCCGCAGAGCGCCTGCGGCTCCGGGAACTCGGCGGCGCGGCTGTGCTGGGTGAAGAACTGGCTGCCGGAGCGGAGATAGTCGATGAAGGTGGCCGTCTCCTGCCGGCTCTTCAGGTCCGACATGCCGGAGAGGATGATGTCGACCCGGCCGGTGCGCACCGAGGCCAGCATCTGGTCGAAGCTGGTCTCCTGCCACTGCATCCTGACGCCGAGCTTCTCGGCCAGGGCCTGGCCCAGCTCGACGTCGAAGCCGGTCAGCTCGTTGGTCTGCGGGTCGCGCAGATCGAGCGGCGGGTAGTTCGGCACGATGGCGGCGACGATCGCCCCGCGCGAGGTGATGCGCGCGGGCAGCTCCGCCGCCTGCGCGGCGGCGAGAGGCGTCAGCATGGTGGCGGCGAGCGCCAGAGCCTTGAGCATCGTGGATGTCCTTCAGGAGAGAACGGCGGAGAGGAAGGCCTTCAGCCTGTCCTCGCGGGGATTGGCGAGCACCTCGGCGGCGGGGCCGGATTCGACGATGGCGCCGCGGTCCATGAAGACCACGCGGTCACCCACCTCACGGGCGAAGCCGAGCTCGTGCGTCACCACGATCATGGTCATGCCGGTGGCCGCCAGCTCCTTCATCGCCGCCAGCACCTCGCCCACCAGCTCGGGGTCGAGGGCGCTGGTCGGCTCGTCGAAGAGCATCAGCTTCGGCTTCATGGCCAGCGCGCGGGCGATGGCGACGCGCTGCTGCTGCCCGCCCGAGAGCTGCGCCGGATAGTTGCCGGCCTTGTCGGCCAGGCCGACGCGCTCCAGCAGCGCCTCCGCCTCGCGCACCGCCTCGGCGCGGTTGCGGCCCTGCACCTGCACCGGGCCCTCGATGACGTTCTCGAGTGCGGTCATGTGCGGGAAGAGATTGAAGCGCTGGAAGACCATGCCGGTCTTGAGACGCTGCCGCGCGACCTCCTTCTCGGAAAGGCTGTGCAGCCTGTTCCCCGCGATGCGCCAGCCGGTCAGCTCGCCATCGACCCAGATGGCGCCGCTGTCGATGGTGACGAGCTGGTTGACGCAGCGCAGCAGCGTCGTCTTGCCGGAGCCCGAGGCGCCGATGATGCAGACCACCTCGCCGGCCCGGACGTCGAGGGAGACGCCGTCGAGCGCCTGGAAGTCGCCAAACTTCTTGCGCACATCGACGATCGAGACCAAGGGGGGTGAGACCGGAGAAGCGGGTTGCGCGCTCATCGGCCACCTCCCGTGCCGCGCGCGAAGCGGCGTTCGAGCAGCATCTGCAGCGGCGTCAGGATCGAGACGACGACGAGGTACCAGATGGCGGCGACGATCAGCAGCTCGATGACGCGGGAATTGGCGTAGTAGATGTTCTGCGCCGCGTGCAGGATCTCGGCGAACTGGATGACGCTGGCGAGCGAGGTCAGCTTCACCATGCCGATGAACTCGTTGCCGAGTGGCGGGATGACGACGCGCATGGCCTGCGGGAAGACGATGCGGCGCAGCGCCTTCATCCGCGTCATGCCGATCGCCTTGGCCGCCTCGTATTGCCCGGCATCGACCGAGAGCATGCCGGCGCGGATCACCTCGGAGGTATAGGCCCCCTGGTTGATGCCGAGGCCGAGAAAGGCGGCCAGCGCCGGCGTCATGACATCGACGGTCCGCATCGACCAGTCGCCGAAGCCGAGCGTCGGGAAGATCAGCGCGATGTTGAACCAGAGCAGCAGCTGCAGGATCACCGGCGTGCCGCGGAACAGCCAAGCGTAGCCCATGGCCACGCCCTGCAACACGGGGTTTGGCGACATCCGCATCACCGCGGCGGTGACGCCGAGGAGGATGCCGAGGCCCATGGCGGCGAAGGTCATCCAGATGGTGTTGACCAGCCCGGTCATGATCGCCGGCGCGGTCAGGAAGCGGCCGACGAAGTCCCATTCGATCTGGCCGACGGCGAAGGCGCGCGCCAGCCCGGCCAGCAGCAGCACAATGACGGCGACGGCCAGCCAGCGCCCCCAGTGCCGGTCCGGCACATGGGTGAAATGCGCGATGTCGGGCAGGGCCGGGGAAGAGTGGGGTGCCGCGCTCATCCGCTCAGCCGGCCTTGCGCGGCGGCGCGATGGCGCCCTTCTGCGAGGAGATCAGCCCATAGGCCTCGGGGCGGCGGTGCATCTCGAAGTTGAACATCTTGGTCTTGCCCTGCAGGCAGAGGTCGAGGTCGCACTCCGCGACGACCACCTCGTCGGCCAGCGTCCGCGTCTCGGCGACGATGCGGCCGTTCGGATCGACGATGCAGGAGCCCCCGATCAGCCCCGAGCCGTCCTCCTCGCCGGCCTTGGCCACCGCCACCGCCCAGCACGCGTTCATATAGGCGTTGGCCTGCGCGGCGAGCTGCGAATGGAAGGTGCGCAGGCCCTGATCCTCGGTCTCGCCGCCGTTCGGATCGTAGGCCGCGGAGTTGTAGCCGACGAGCATCATCTCCATGCCCTGCAAGGCATAGACGCGCCAGGCCTCGGGCCAGCGGCGGTCGTTGCAGACCAGCATGCCGAGCACCGGCTCCCCCCAGCCTTCCGGCCCCCGGAAGGCCGGGAAGCCGAGGTCGCCATACTCGAAGTAGCGCTTCTCGAGCTGCTGGAACCGCGCGCCCTCGCGCGGCTCGACCGAGCCCGGCAGGTGCATCTTGCGGTACTTGGCCAGGATCGTCCCGTCCGGCCCGACGGTGACGGCGCTGTTGAAGCGCTTCCCCTCCGGGGTCTTCTCGGCATAGCCGATATAGAAGCCGACACCGAGCTCGCGCGCCCTGTCGAACAGCGGCTGGGTTTCCGGCCCGGGCAACGCCGCCTCGTAGTAGGGATCGAGCGCCGCCTCATCGAGCAGCCAGCGCGGGAAGAAGGTGGTGAAGGCCAGTTCCGGGAACACCACCAGCTGGGCGCCCTCCGCCGCCGCGCGTTCCAGCAGGGCGATCAGCCGGCCCAGGGTCTGCGAACGGGGATCGGCCTTCTGGGTCGGCCCCATCTGGGCGGCGGCGACGCGGAGAATTCGGGGCATGCTCGGGACCTTCAGCTTGGGGCCGCCGCTCAGGGGGCGGGACGGAGAATGCGAGGGCCATTCTGTCGCACAGAAATCAGGCAGCGCAATTGATCCGTCTATAAGAAATCGCGGCTTATCATAAAGGTTCCTTATGATATGGCGCGAAGACAGGCATAGAGGTCCCTGATCCGCCTGTGCGGGGAGGCCCGGCTGAAATGGTTGACGGGACCGGGCGATCTGTCACACCTCGCCAGCTTGTGCCGACAACCAGCCGACAAGGCAGCGTGATGACCGAACTGGCCTTCCACAATAGCGCCACGCGCCGGCGGGAGCCGTTCCTCCCGATCGATCCGCAGCATGTGCGCCTCTATGTGTGCGGGCCGACGGTCTATGACCTGGCGCATCTCGGCAATGCCCGGCCGGTCGTGGTCTTCGACGTGCTGGCCCGGCTGCTTCGCCGCCGCTACCCCCGCGTCACCTATGTCCGCAACATCACCGACGTGGACGACAAGATCAACGCCCGCAGCCAGGAGAGCGGCGAGCCGATCGCGGCCATCACCGCCCGCACCACGGCCGATTTCCACCGCGACATGGCCGCCCTCGGCTGCCTGCCGCCGGATGAGGAGCCGCGCGCCACCGACAATATCGGCGCCATGATCGCGCTGATCGAGCGGCTCATCGCCAATGGGCATGCCTATGCGGCGGAGGGCCATGTGCTCTTCTCGGTGTCGAGCTTCGCCGATTACGGCCGCCTCTCCGGCCGCAGCACGGAGGAGCTGCTGGCCGGGGCGCGGGTCGAGGTCGCGCCCTACAAGCGCGAGCCGGGCGATTTCGTGCTGTGGAAGCCCTCGGAGGAGGCCCAGCCGGGCTGGGACAGCCCCTGGGGCCGGGGCCGGCCGGGCTGGCACATCGAATGCTCGGCCATGTCCTGGCGTTATCTCGGTCCCGATTTCGACATCCATGGCGGCGGCCACGACCTGCTCTTCCCGCATCACGAGAACGAGGTGGCGCAGTCGCTCTGCGCCTTTCCCGGCTCACGCTTCGCGCACACCTGGCTGCACAACGGCATGCTGCTGGTCGATGGCGAGAAGATGTCCAAGTCGCTCGGCAACTTCCTCACCGTCCGCGACATCCTGGCGCATGGCCCCTGGGCCGGCGAGGCCTTCAGGCTGCTGCTGCTCAAGACGCACTACCGCGCCGCCCTCGACTACACCACCGAGCGGCTGGAGGAGGCCAAGGCCGAGCTGGACGATTTCTACGCCCTGCTGGCACGCGATCTGCCGGCCGCGGAGGAGGGCGACGCCCTGGTGTCGGAGATGGCGGACTGGGCTTTGGAGCCGCTGGCCGACGATCTCAACACCCCCCTCGCCCTGACCCGCCTGCGCGACCTGCGCACGCTGGAGAATGTCGCCACGGTCGGCGGCTCGGCGGCCTCGGTGCTGCACCGGATCGGCCGCAACTGGCAGCCGGGGTCCGGACAGGCGGCGGCGGCGCTGCGGCGGGCCGCCGCCGTGCTCGGCCTGCTGGGCGGCGATCCGCGCGCCTGGCGCCAGGGTGGCGACGATGCCGAGGCCGGGGAGATCGAGACCGCCATCGCCGCCCGCCTCGCGGCGCGGCAGGCCAGGGACTGGGCGGCGGCCGACCGCATCCGCGCCGAACTCGCGGCGCGCGGCATCGTGCTGGAGGACGGACCGGGCGGCACCACCTGGCGCCGCGCCTGAGGCCACCGACGGGCGGCCGACGGGGCCTCAGGCTTCGGGCTGGCGCCGGGCGGCGGAGCGCCGTGCCGGCGCCTCGCCCGCCAGGCGCTCGCGGAGCAGCCGGGCGGCCCGCAGCCCCAGCATCCCCAGCCCGGCCAGGCCGACCCAGACCGCCGGACGAGGGCCGAAGGCGAGATCGAGATTGGCCAGCAGTACCGGCCCCGGCGGCACGCCCGAGGCCACCGCGTACCACCCCGCTTCCAGCAGCGCCGTTGCCAGGGCCGCGGCCAGGGCGAGCAGCAGCAGGCGCCCCGGCCCCGGCGCGCCCTGCCGGGATGCCCCGGACCTCGAGGGCGCCAGAGGCCTTGAGGGCACCGGGGACCTTGAGAGCGCCGGGCCCGGCCTCAGCAGGCGATAGCCCATCAGCCAGAGAAAGAGGCCGCTCATCAGAATGGCCTCGGTCACGTCGATCTTCGATTGCAGGGCGAAATGCACCAGCGCGAGGACAGCGATGCCATAGACGGCACGGTGCAGCGCCTGCCAGCGGCGCCCGCCCAGCCGCCGCACCCATCCGTCGGTGGAGGTGGCGCCCAGCACGGCCAGGCCCAGCAGGGCGAGGAAGCCGATGGTGAGATAGACGCGGAGCGCGATCTCGGAGGCGATGCGCGGCAGGTCCCATTGCAGATCCAGCGCGTAGAGCAGCAGGTGCAGCAGAGCATAGGCCAGGGCGCCGAGGCCGAGCATCCGCCGCACCAGCATCGCCTCCGGCCAGCGCAGCAATTGCCGCAGCGGCGTCACCAGCAGGGAGATGAGCAGGATCCGCACCGCCCAGAGGCCCGTGCTGTGGATCGCCTCCATGATCGGCCGGCCGCCCAGCGCCCCTTGTCCGGCCTGCGCCGCCAGCCACAGGCCGGGCAGGAAGAGGCTCGCCAGGACCATGGCCTTCAGCGCCGAGAAGCGGCCCTGGCGGTCGCGCCATGGCCAGGGGAAGGTCCGCCTCGGCGGCGGCGCCGTGATCTGCCGGGTCATGCCGCCTCCGTCCCTGCGCAGGGCGCATGTGGGGGCGTCGGCGCCCCGCGCCAGTCCAAAAGTTGTGGCAAGGGCGCCACGGCGTCTTGCCTTCCCCCCGTGTCAGGGTGACACCACGGGCGCGGCGCCACGCGCCACCCCCTTTCCGCCGCGCCTCCTGCCGGCGGGACTTCGCTTCTCCCAGACCGGAGGCACGACATCATGCCCCTCTGCATGCCCTTCTGCGCTTCCCTGCGACTCGCCGCCCTCGCCGGCCTGCTCCTCGCCGCGACGCCCGCCTGGGCCCAGCATGCCCAGCATGGCGCGGCCTCCGCCGCCTCCCCCTCCACCGCCGAGTTCCAGGCCGCCAGCCAGCGCATGCACAAGGCGATGGACATTCCGCTGACCGGCGACCCCGATCGCGACTTCGCCGCCGCCATGATCCCGCACCACCAGGGCGCCATCGACATGGCCCGCATCCAGCTTAAATATGGCAAGGACCCGGTGCTGCGGCAGATGGCGCAGGAGATCATCGAGGCGCAGGAGAAGGAGATCAGCATGCTGAAGACCTTCCTGCAGCCGGGGCGCTGAGCCCCTTTCCTTGCGGCGCGGCCCGGTTTATCGGGGCCGCACCGCAACCGGGACCCCCGAGGATGACCCTGCCATGACCGGCCGCGAGGGCGGCGCCGACCTGAAGCCGCTGCCGGGCGAGAGCCCGATCGTCGTGCTGGTGCGCCCGCAGCTCGCCGAGAACATCGGCACGACGGCGCGGGCCATGGCCAATGGCGGGCTGTTCCACCTGCGGCTGGTGGCGCCGCGCGATGGCTGGCCGCAGGAGCGTGCCTGGTTCGCCTCCTCCGGCGCCGACCGCATCCTCGACGCCGCCACGGTGCACGGCACCCTGGCCGAGGCCTTGTCCGACTGCCACCGCGTCTTCGCCACCTGCCCCCGGCCGCGCCATATCGTGGCGCCGCTGCGCACCGCCCGCGCCGCCGCCGAGGACCTGGTGGAGATCTGCCGCGGCCGCGGCCTGCGCAGCGCCGTGCTCTTCGGCCCCGAGCGCACCGGCCTCGACAATGACGACATGGCGCATGCCGATACCTGGGTGCGCTATCCCCTGAACCCGGACCACATGTCGCTGAACCTGGCGCAGGCCGTGATGATCCTGGCCTATGAGTGGTGGAACGCCGCCGAGGACCGCACGCCACCGCGCCAGCTCGTCACCAACGAGACCCGCGTGGCGACGAAGGGGGAGCTGGAGGGCCTGCTCGGCCGCCTCACCGCCGAGCTGGATGCCTGTGGTTTCCTCGACAACCGGGAGAAGCGGCCGGGCATGGTGCGGAACCTGCGCCACTGGTTCGAACGGGGCGAGGTGACCGAGCAGGAGTTGCGCACCCTGCATGGCGTCGTCACGGAACTGTCCCGCGGGCGGATGCGGCGCGGCCGGCCGGCGCCGGAGGACCCGCCGCCGCCCTGGGCGGAGCCGCCTCTCGCTTGACCTCCGGTCGGGCCGCTGCCTAGCCTCCCTGTCAAAATCGGGAGGAACCATCATGCGGCGTCGCTCGCTTCTGCAGGGGGCCGGCCTGGGCGGCCTCGCCCTCACCCTGCCCTCGCTTGGCGCGCCCGCCCTGGCCCAGGGCAGCCGCGCCAGTACCCTGCGCTTCGTGCCCCAGGCGAATCTGACGGCGCTGGATCCGATCTGGACCTCGGCCATCGTCACCCAGATGCATGGCTACCACGTCTATGACACGCTCTACGCCGTCAATGGCGCGCAGGAGCCGCAGCCGCAGATGGCCGAGGGCCACACGGTCTCGGACGACCGGCGCGTCTGGCGCATCCGTCTGCGCGAGGGGCTGCGCTTCCACGACGGCGAGCCGGTGCGGGCGCAGGATTGCGCCGCCAGCCTGGCGCGCTGGGCCAAGCGCGATCCCTTCGGCCAGTTGCTGGGCAAGGTGGTGGAGCGCTGGGGCGCGGCGGATGACCGCACGGTGGAGATCCGGCTGACCAGGCCCTTCCCCATGCTGCTCGACGCCATCGCCAAGCCCGATGCCAATGTCGCCTTCATCATGCCCGAGCGGCTGGCCCGGACCGATGCCAACACGCAGATCGCCGAGGTCATCGGCTCCGGCCCCTTCCGCTTCCGTCCCGGGGAGTTCGTCAGCGGCAGCCGAGCCGTCTACGAGAAGTTCGATGGCTATGTCCCGCGGTCCGAGGCGGCGGACTGGGCCAGCGGCGGCAAGGTGGCACATTTCGCCCGTGTCGAATGGCACATCATGCCGGATGCGGCGACCGCAGCCGCGGCGCTGCAATCGGGTGAGGTGGACTGGGTCGAGCAGCCGCTGAACGACCTGCTGCCGACCCTTCAGCGCGCCCGCAACCTCCGGCTCGACACCCTCTTCCCCACCGGCTCCCTGAGCCTGATGCGGCTGAACCACCTGCATCCGCCCTTCAACGACCTGAAGACGCGGCAGGCCGTCGCCCTGGCGGTCAAGCAGGCGGACTACATGCAGGTGACGATCGGCGAGGACCGCTCGCTCTGGCGGGAATGCCGCAGCCTCTTCCCCTGCGGCACGCCCTATGGCACCGAGGATCTCTCGGAACTGGCGCGGCCCCCGCGCGACCTGGCGCGCGCCAAGGCGCGGCTCGCGGAATCCGGCTATTCCGGCCAGCCGGTGGTGATCATCAACCCGACCGACTTCCCGCTGATCGGGCCGCACGGCCAGCTCACCGCCAGCGTGCTGCAGGATCTGGGCATGACGGTCGACCTACGGGACTCCGACTGGGGCACGGTGGTGCAGCGGCGCGTCAGCCAGGAACCCGTCGAGAAGGGCGGCTGGAGCATCTTCCACACCTACGGCTCGGCGATGGCCTATGCCAATCCGGGCGCTTCCTCCCTGGTCAAGGGCACCGGACGGCAGGGCTGGTTCGGCTGGTACGAGAACCCGGCCATCGAGGCCATGATCCAGGAATGGCTCGACGCGCCGGACGCCGACCGCCGCAAGACGGTGGCCGACCAGATCAACAAGCTGGCGCAGGACGACGTCGCCACCATCCCGCTCGGCCAGTTCGTCACGCGCACGGCCTATCGCAGCGACCTGAGCGGCTTCGTCAAGGGCAGCATGCCCTATTCCTGGGGCGTCCGGCGCGGCTGAGCGCCGCGCCCTCGGGGCCGGAAGCCGATCGCGCTCTCAGGGCAGCCTGTGCCCGATCGGGGCGCGATCGACCCGCCAGGATTGCGGCCAGTAGCCCGCCTTCTCGGTCCAGGCGAGGCCGAGCGCCACGGCCAGGACCACCAGCATCACCACCGCCTTGCGCCGCGCCGGCGGGCGCCGGAGCAGCTGGCCGATGAAGACGGTCAGCCGCAGCAGCGGCCCCATGGCGCCGGCCTCAGCCGCCGACGCGGCGCGTCATCGTCCGCATCGTGACGAATTCCTCGGCCGCCGTCGGATGGATGCCGACGGTGCGGTCGAAATCCTCCTTGGTCGCGCCAGCGACGATGGCCACCGCGATGCCCTGCATGATCTCGGCCGCGTCCTCGCCCAGCATATGCGCGCCGAGCACACGGCGGGTCCGCTCGGCCACGACGAGCTTCATCAGGGTCCGGCGCGGCTGGCGGCTGATGGTGTGGCGCATCGGCGTGAAGCGGGCGATGTAGATCTCGGCCGGTCCCAGCCGCGCCGCGGCCTCCTCGGTCAGCCCCACCATGGCGGCGGGTGGCGAGGTGAAGACAGCGGTGGGCACATTCTGGATGCTGGCCCGCCGCGGGGTCTTTCCGAACAGCGTATCGGCCAGGGCATGGCCGATGGCGGTCGCCACCGGCGTCAGGTTGAGCTGGTCGGTGACATCGCCGATAGCGAAGATATGCGGCTGGGTCGTCGCCTGATCGGCGGTGACCGGAATGCAGCCCGAGCGGCCGGTCTCGATGCCGGCCTTCTCCAACCCCAGCCCCGAGGTGTTGGGCAGGCGCCCGACGGCGAGCTTCACCTGGTCCGCCACCAGGCTCAGCCCCTGCCGCGTGATCAGCCGGATGCCGCCCTCCGCGCGCTCCAGCGCGGCCATCTCCTGGCCGGGGTGCAGGCGGATGCCCTGGTTGATCAGCGCCTCGGCCATGGCCTCCCGCAGATCCTCGTCGAAGCCCCGCAGCGGCAGCGGCTGACGGTAGACCAGATCGACCTCGGCCCCGAGGCCGCGGAGCAGGCTGGCGAATTCCAGCGCGATATAGCCGCCGCCGGCAACGATGACCCGCCGTGGCAGGGCCTTCAGGGAGAAGAGGTCGTCCGAGAGCAGGCCCAGCTCGGCGCCGGGGATCTCGGGGCGCATCGGCTTGCCGCCGACGGCGATGACAATGCGCTCGGCGGTGACGCGCCGCCCGCCCACCTCCAGCGTATGGGGGTCGATGAAGGTGGCGCGGGCGTCGAAGCGCGTGACGCCGGCATTGCCGAGCAGGCGCTCGTAGATGCCATTCAGGCGGGCCACCTCGGCATCGCGCGCGGCGGCGAGCTTCGCCCAGTCATGCGGGCCCCGCACCGTCTCCCAGCCGAAAGCCGCCGCCTCCTCGGCCCATTGCCCGTACTCGGCGGCATGCACCATGATCTTCTTGGGCACGCAGCCGACATTGACGCAGGTGCCGCCCCAGAAGCGCTCCTCGGCCACCGCGACCCTCGCGCCATGGCCGGCGGCGATCCGGGCGCAGCGCACGCCGCCCGACCCCCCGCCGATGACGAAAAGGTCGAAGTCATACTGGCTCATTGGCGGGCGCCCTCGTCATTGCTGCGATCCACCGGCAAGAAGGGGCGCCGGGAGGGCGGCGTCAAGAAGCGGAAGCGCGGGCGCCTGCCCCGCCTCCGCCGCATGCCCTGGAAACGGGGCCCCGCCGCGGGGCCCCGCCTCGCCTCAGCTGCCGATGCCGCCGAGCGCCAGGTACTTCATCTCCAGATATTCCTCGATGCCGTGGCTCGACCCCTCGCGGCCGAGGCCCGACTGCTTGAAGCCGCCGAAGGGCGCCTCGGCGGTGGAGATGATCCCCTCATTGATGCCGACGATGCCGTATTCCAGCGCCTCCGCCACCCGGAAGACGCGCCCGACATCGCGGGAGTAGAAATAGGCCGCGAGGCCGAACTCCGTGTCGTTGGCGAGCTTCACCGCCTCCTCCTCCGTCTTGAAGCGGAAGAGCGGGGCGACGGGGCCGAAGGTCTCCTCGCGGAAGATCACGGCGTCATGCGGCACATCGGCCAGCACGGTGGGCTGGAAGAAGTTGCCGCCGCGCGCATCGGGCTTGCCGCCCGTCACCACCTTGGCGCCCTTGGCCAGCGCGTCGGCGATATGCGCCTCCACCTTCTTCACCGCGTCGCCGTTGATCAGCGGGCCCTGGGTGACGCCCTCCTCCATGCCATTGCCGACCTTCAGCTTCTGCACGGCCGCCTTCAGCTTCTCGGCGAAGGCGTCATAGACCCCTTCCTGCACCAGGATGCGGTTGGCGCAGACGCAGGTCTGTCCGGTGTTGCGGTACTTGGAGGCCATGGCCCCCTTCACCGCCTCGTCCAGGTCGGCGTCGTCGAAGACGATGAAGGGCGCGTTGCCGCCCAGCTCCATCGAGGTCTTCTTGATGGTCGCGGCGCACTGCTCCAGCAGCACGCGGCCGACCTCGGTCGAGCCGGTGAAGGAGAGCTTGCGCACCAGCGGATTGCCGGTCAGCTCCTTGCCGGTGGCGGAGGACGGGCCGGTGACGATGTTGCACACGCCCTTGGGCATGCCGGCGCGCTCGGCCAGCACGCCGATGGCCAGCGCCGAGAACGGGGTCTGGCTGGCCGGGCGGATGACGCCGGTGCAGCCCGCCGCCCAGCCGGGGCCCGCCTTGCGGGTGATCATGGCGGAGGGGAAGTTCCAGGGCGTGATGGCGGCGAAGACGCCGATCGGCTCCTTGGTGACGAGGATGCGGCGACCCTTGGCGTTCTGCGGGATGGTCTCGCCATTCACCCGGCGCGCCTCCTCGGCGAACCAGTCGATGAAGCTGGCGGAATAGACCACCTCGCCCTTCGATTCCGCCAGCGGCTTGCCCTGCTCGGCGGTCATGATGGCGGCGAGGTCGTCCGAATTGGCCAGCATCAGCGCCGCCAGCTTCTTCAGGATGGCGGCGCGCTCGCTGGCCAGCATGGCGCGCCAGGCCGGCCAGGCGGCGTTCGCGGCCTCGATGGCGCGGCGCGTCTCGGCCTGGCCCATGGCGGGCACGGTGCCGACGAGTTCGCCATTGGCGGGGTTGCGGACCTCCAGCGTCTTGCCGCTCTCGGCCTGCACCCAGGCGCCATCAATGAGATTGGCCTGCCGCAGCAGATCGGGATCCTTGAGGGGCAGCTTGGCGACAGCATCCAGCATGGCGGACTTCCTTCCTGATCGATGTCTTGGGCGCGGGAGACCGCGCGGGCATCGGCGGAGAAGTTAGGCATGCCCGAAGGCGCTGTCAGCCCGCCTCGCCACGCTTTCGCGCCAGGGCGCCTGCAACAGAACGGTCATGCTGGCGTTCAGCCGGAACCGGGGGCATTCGGCCCGCGGCACAGACGGAGGATGCCATGGGCCTGATTCTGCTGATTATCGTGATCCTGCTGCTGGTCGGTGCCCTGCCCCGCTGGGGCTACAGCAGCGGCTGGGGCTATGGCCCTTCCGGCGGCCTCGGCCTTATTCTGCTGATCCTCATCGTGCTGCTGCTGATGGGCCGGATCTGACCCCGCGGCGGGGCCGGCCACGGGTCAGGCGGCACCCGTGGCCGGCAGCCGCGTCACCGCCAGGTCGAAGGCCTCCATCACGCTTCCGGCCCTGAGCGCCTGGGCGATCCGCCGCGCGGTCAGCAGGCGGGGGCCGGAGCGCTCCATCACGATGGCCGCCCAGATGGCGACCCCGAGCCCCACCAGGGGCGCCAGATGCAGATGCAGCAGCGCCACCAGGATGCCGCCATGGACGGGCGCCAGCCAGGCGGTCACGACCACGGTAAGCGCGGCGATGGTGAGACCGACCGCCAGCGTCAGATCCAGACGGGCCAGCCGGCAGGCGGCGGTCACTTCCTGGCGCAGCCGGGGCAGCGCGACCCGCAGCGGATCATCGACCATCGGCGCCGCGCCACGGCTCGCAAGATATCGTCGCGCCAGAAGCTCGGCCTGGGCGGAGTCTTTTCGGGACATCGGCCGGGGCATGGGCCATCTCCACTCGCGGGTAGCATCGCGGTCTGCGTCTGCTGCAACGCAGCATAAGACTGCCCCCTCGGCGCTGCCAAGCGCCGCGATCCGCTGCCCGCGCGGATCATCCGCGCGGACGGGATATCCGTTCCGCCGTTCTACTCAACCGTCACCGCCTTGGCGAGGTTGCGCGGCTGGTCCACGTCCGTCCCCTTGAGCACCGCGACATGATAGGCCAGCAACTGCACCGGGATGGCGTGCAGGATGGGCGCGACGAAGGGGTCGACCGCCGGCACGACCACCACCCGCTCGGCGAAGCGCGACAGGGCGGGCGCGCCGGCGGCGTCGGTGAAGGCCATGATGCGGCCGCCGCGCGCCGCCGCCTCCTGCAGGTTGGAGGCGGTCTTCTCGAACAGCGGGCCGGAGGGGCAGAGGGCGATGACGGGTACGCTGTCGTCGATCAGGGCGATGGGGCCGTGCTTCATCTCGCCGGCGGCATAGCCCTCGGCATGGATGTAGGAGAGTTCCTTGAGCTTCAGCGCGCCTTCCATGGCGATCGGGTAGAGACTGCCGCGGCCGAGGAAGAGCACATCCCGCGCCTGCGCCACCTCGCGCGCCAGCTCCTGGATCTCCGCGCCATCCTCCAGCAGGGCGGCAGCATGGCCCGGCACCTCGAGCAGGGCGGCGGTCAGCCGGGCCTCCTCCCCGGCGCTCAGCGTGCCCCGCGCCCGGCCGAACCCCAGCGCCAGGCTGGCCAGCACGGCGAGCTGCGCGGTGAAGGCCTTGGTGGAGGCGACGCCGATCTCGGGCCCGGCCACCGTCAGCACCGTGCCGTCGCTCTCCCGCGCCATGCTGCTCTCGCCGACATTGACCACCGAGAGCACGCGCTGGCCGCGCGCCTTGAGCAGGCGCAGGGCCGCCAGGGTGTCGGCGGTCTCGCCGCTCTGGCTGACCAGCAGCGCCCCGCCCCCCGCCGGCAGCGGCGGATCGCGGTAGCGCAGCTCGCTGGCGATGTCGGAATCGACCGGGATGCGCGACAGCTCCTCCAGCCAGTAGCGCCCGACCTGGGCCGCCAGATAGGCCGATCCGCAGGCCGACAGGGTCAGCTTGGGCAGCGCCACCGGGTCGAAGGGCAGGTCCGGAAGGGCGACGGCGCGGCTGGCGGGGTCGATGTACTGGCGCAGCGTGTCGCCCAGCACCACCGGGTGCTCATGCAGCTCCTTCTCCATGAAGTGCCGGTAGTTGCCCTTGCCCACGGCGGCGCCGGAATAGGCGGTGAGCCTGACCGCGCGCTCCACCGGCCGGTCGGCGGCATCGAAGAAGCGGGCCTCCATGTCGGAGAGCACCACCCAGTCGCCCTCCTCCAGATAGGCGACGCGGCGTGTCAGCGGCGCCAGGGCCAGGGCGTCGGAGCCGACATACATCTCGCCCTCGCCATAGCCCACGGCCAGCGGGCTGCCCTGGCGCGCCGCGATCAGCAGGCGCGGATGCCCGGCGAAGACCATGGCCAGGCCGAAGGCGCCGCGGATGCGCTTCAGCGTGGCAGAGACCGCCTGCTCCGGCGAGGCGCCGGCGCGCAGCAGATGATCGAGCAGCTTGGCCACCGTCTCGGTGTCGGTCTCGGTCTCGAAGCCGACGCCCTCCGCCTCCAGCTCGGCGCGCAGCTCGGCGTAGTTCTCGATGATGCCGTTGTGCACGACGGAGACCAGCGGCGTGCCGTGCGGATGCGCGTTGCGCTCGGTCGGCGCGCCATGCGTCGCCCAGCGGGTGTGGCCGATGCCGGTGGTGCCGCCGAGCGGTCGCGCTTCCAGCACGGCGGCGAGGTTGGCGAGCTTGCCCTCGGCGCGGCGCCGCTCGATATGCCCCTCCACCAGCGTGGCGATGCCGGCGCTGTCATAGCCGCGGTACTCCAGGCGGCGCAGCGCCTCCAGCAGGCGCGGGGCCCCCCCCCCCCCCCGCCTCGCGACCCACCAGCCCGACGATGCCGCACATCAGCGCTTCTCCTTGCGGCGGGCCGCGCGGAACGTGGCGGCGGCGCCGGCTTTCTCGGTGGGGCGGGCGCGGCCGAAGGCCATGGCATCGGGCGCCACGTCATGGGTCAGGGTGGAGCCGGCGGCGGCGAAGGCGCCGTCGCCCAGGCGGATCGGCGCCACCAGCGTGGTGTTGGAGCCGACGAAGACGCCCGCCCCGATCTCGGTGCGGTGCTTGGCGAAGCCGTCATAGTTGCAGGTGATGGTCCCGGCGCCGATATTGCTGCCCGCGCCGATTGCGGCATCGCCCAGATAGGCCAGGTGGTTGGCCTTGGCGCCCTCGCCGAGGACGGCGTTCTTCAGCTCGACGAAATTGCCGACATGCGCGCCCTGGCCGACATCGCTGCCGGGCCGCAGGCGGGCGAAGGGGCCGACCACCGCGCCCTGCCGCACCACGCACCCTTCCAGATGGCTGAAGGCGCGGATCTCGACACCGTCCTCCACCGTCACGCCGGGGCCGAAGACCACGTTCGGCCCGATGGTGACGTCCTGGCCGAGCCGCGTGTCATGGCAGAGCACGACGCTCTCCGGCTGGATCAGCGTGGCGCCGCCGGCCATGGCGGCGCGGCGCAGGGCGCCCTGCACCTCGGCCTCGGCGGTGGCCAGCTCGGCGCGGCTGTTGATGCCGCGCAGCTCCGCCTCCGGCGCCTCGACCGCCCGGACGCGCCGGCCCTCGGCGACGGCGAGCGGCACGACGTCGGGCAGGTAGTACTCCCCGGCCCGGTTGTCGTTGCGCACGCCGCCCAGCCAGCGGAAGAGGTCCGCCGCCGGCGCGCAGAGCACCCCGGCGTTGCAGAGGCCGATGCCGCGCTCGGCCTCGGTCGCGTCGGCATACTCGACGATGCGGGCGACATCGCCCGCCGCGTCCTGGACCACCCGCCCGTACCGCGCCGGATCGGCCGGGCGCATGGCCAGCAGCGTCAGGCCCGCTTCGGCCCGCGCGGCGCGCAGCCGCCGCATCGTCTCCGGCGTGATCAGCGGATTGTCGGCGTAGAGCACGGCGACATCGCCGGGGAAATCAGCCAGCAGAGGCGCCGCCTGCAACGCGGCATGGCCGGTGCCGAGACGCTCGGCCTGCACCACCGTGGCATGCGGCGCGGCGGCACGCTCCAGCGCCGCCATCTCCGGCCCGACCACCACCACGATGCGGTCGAACACCGCCTCGCAGGCGGCGATGAGATGGTTGAGCATGGGCCGGCCGGCGATCGGATGCAGCGCCTTGGGAAGGCGGCTCTTCATGCGGGTCCCGAGCCCGGCGGCGAGCAGGATGGCGGCAGCGGTCATGCCGCGCATCTGCCCGGAAAACCGCTTTCCGGGCAAGGAGATCCCGTGTCACATCGCATTGCCGCGCGAAACATGGCAAGAGCGCCGGTCATGCAACGCACCGTGATCTTCGACCTCGACGGCACGCTGGTGGACAGCCTGCCCGACATCCAGGGCAGCCTGAACCGGCTGATGCAGGCGCGTGGCCTCGCGCCCTTCCCGGCCGAGGCCGTGCGGCGCTTCATCGGCGACGGCCTGCGGGTGACGCTGGAGCGCGCCTTCGCTGCCCGCGGCCTGCCCGCCGAGCCCGGCGCCGAGGCCGCCTTCCTGGCCGATTACGAGGCCCGCGCCAGCGAGCGGACCCGCCCCTTCCCCGGCATCCCCGAGGCGCTGGAGCGGCTGGCGGCGGAAGGCTGGACCATGGCGGTCTGCACCAACAAGCCGGAGAAGGCGGCGCGGCTCCTGCTCGAGGCGCTCGGCCTCACGGACCGCTTCGCCGCGCTCGGCGGCGGCGACAGCTTCCCGGTGCGCAAGCCGGACCCGGCGCATGTGCTGGCCACCCTCGAGGCGGCCGGCGGGCGGAGGGACCGCGCGGTGATGGTGGGCGATCACCACAATGACGTCGCCTCCGGCCGGGGCGCCGGCCTGCCCGTCCTGTTCTGCGCCTGGGGCTACGGCCTCCCGGAGATGGCGGACGGGGCCGCCGTGGTGCCGGCGCCCGAGGATCTGCCGGCGGCGCTGGGCCGCCTATTGCCCGGCTGAGCCGGCCAGCGGCGCCGCCTCCAGGAGATAGCCGGTCAGCCGGCCCAGCCAGCGGCCCGGCATCTCGACCCGCACCGGCACGATCGGCGCGCCGGGCCAGGGGCTGGCCATCCAGGCGAGCCCCTCCTGCGGCTCGCGCGCCTCCTGCCCATCCTCGTGGCGGAAGCCGGCGATCTGCCGTCCGGTGAAGCCGCAGCGCACCGCCTCGCCGCTCCAGGCCCCGCCCCAGGGCGCCAGCCGGTCGCGGCCCAGGGTCCGGGCGGCGAGATCGGCCCGGCGGCGGCCGTCGAAGATCGCCACCTGGCCCTCGCAGCGGCCGGTCCGCGCCAGGTTGCGGGTCAGCTGCGCCAGAGCCGTCAGGGAATCGACGGTGTTGTGCCGCAGCCCCGGCGGCACGCTCTCCCGATCGGGCTCCTCCGCCGGCGACAGCCGCAGCAGGGCCGGATGGCCTTCGCGATAGCCGATCTCCACCCGCCGGGCCTCACCGCGCCAGAAGCCGTCGCCGGTGAAGCGGATCGGCCAGGCCTGGTCCCCCGCCCAGACGCCCTCCACGCGATTGGACTGCCGGCCCTGGCTCAGCCAACCCGCCACGCCGGTCAGGCTGAGCCGGCTCTCGATCCGGTAGCGGGCGGGATCATCGAGGGCGAAAATCACCTCGACTCGCATCACCTGCATGCCGGCCGCCTGCACGCCATAGACGGCCCGCAACGGTTCCGCCCGCGCCGGAAGCGTGAGAAGCAGCGGCAATGCGGCGGCGATGGCAAGACGCATGAAGGAGAGATGATGCCGGGACGCGGCGTGTGAAGGGGGGCCTGGAAGGCCTGCTTGACAGCCCCCGCGCCCGCCAGTATTTCCCGCCCCACTTCGATGGGTGCGTAGCTCAGCGGTAGAGCATCGCCTTCACACGGCGGGGGTCACAGGTTCAATCCCTGTCGCACCCACCATCGAAGCCTTCCAGAATCGTGTGAATATCCCGGATCAAGGCCATTTTCGCGGCCCGACTCTCAATTTTTGGCGTTTCTCTTGCGACAGTAGATGGCTTTGGTCATGCTGTGGGCAGTCACAGCCCCCGGGAACGCCATGGCCAGAAATTACATCGAACCGATCCAGAACATCATTGGCACGCCCGCCAGCGAGGAACTCCGCGGCGGCGCGGGTGCCGACTATATCTATGGTGACAATGGAAACGACTATCTGATCGGTTTCGGCGGTGCCAACTTCATCGATGGCGGCCCCGGATTCGACACCGCCGGCTATGCCGACGTCCGCCTCTTCTACACCATCACGGTCACGGGCGGCGTGGTCACCGTCGAGAACGCCATCACCGGTGATCTCGACCGGCTGGTCGGCGTCGAGCAGCTGAACTTCGCCGACCAGGCGGTGGCGCTGGGAACCCTGCCGGACTTCCAGCCGCAGCTCTACCTGGCCTCGAACCCCGATGTCCTGACCATCGGCGAAGGCGTTTCCGCCCTGGCCGCATGGCACTATGGCGAGTTCGGCTTCGCCGAGGGCAGGCCGACGGCCAGCTTCCAGCCCTTCTCCTACATCGCCTCCTATGGCGACCTGATCGCCGCCCTGGGCACCAACCGGGACGCCGGCGTCTATCACTTCGTGTCGGCCGGACATGCCGAGGGCCGCACCGTCAGCTTCGACGGCCTCTCCTACCTCGCCGCCAATGCCGATGTCCTGAACGCGGTCGGCCCGAACGCCGAGAACGGCGCCGTCCACTACATCCAGTTCGGTGCCGGCGAGGGTCGCGCCACGACCTTCAACTGGCTGGAGTACATCGCCTCCTATGGCGACCTGATCACCGTGCTGGGAGCCGATGCGGCAGCGGGCCGGGCGCATTATGCCAGCAACGGCATCGCCGAGGGCCGGGCGCCGGACACCTTCGATGCCGCCGCCTATCTCTCCAAGTATGCCGATCTCCAGGCTGCCTTCGGCACCGACCTGGCCGCGGCGACGCAGCACTTCATCGCCTTTGGCTATGGGGAAGGCCGCTCGGACGACCTCGTCTGAGACGGCCCGGGCGGGGGCGGGGCCCCCCCCCGCCCCCCCCCCCGCCCCACCTCCGTTCCAGGCGGTTCGCGGAACCGCCCGGCATCGAGTGTCAGGAACCGCGCATCCGCACTGCCGGAGCTATCGGTCGCGCTGGGGCCTCTCGCCGCGGCGGGGACCCTGCAACTCCCCCTGCTCCAGCTGACCATCCCCATTCGCATCGGCCGCCCGGAACAGGGCGAGCGTCACGGGACGGACCTCCGCGAGGCTGAGCCGACCGTCGCGATCCGCGTCGGCGGCGCGGAACATGGCCTCCGCCCGCTTCGGCAGGCTGTCGCCGGCCTTCGCCGGACCGGGGCGCGTGGAGGCGGGACGGTGCGCCGCCATGAAAGCCGCGATCTCCCCCCGCTCCAGCTGACCGTCGCCATTCGCATCGGCCTCGGCGAAGCGGGCCGAGAGAAAGTTGAGCGCCTCGGCCTCGCTCACCCGCCCGTTCCGATCGGCATCGGCCTGCTGGAACAGCCTGCCAGCCATCCCCTGGCGGCCCGTCTGCTGCGGCTGCGCCAGAGCCGGCGCGGCCATGATCAACGAGAAGCCAAACAGGGCCAGCGCATGCATGGTTTTCATCTTGGTCCTTTCCCGGCTCGGCCACGTCGTGCGGCCATGACGGGAAAGGTGGGAAGTCCATGTAACGGGCGCGTTGCCGCGGCGCCGGTCCGCGGTGATGAAGTGTGACAGGACTCAGCGCGACGGGCGCGCCGGCCTCGCCGGGTTGCGGCGGGCAGGCGCGGCCCGGACACGGCCGCCACCATCGCCCTGCTCCACCACCGTACGGTTCCTTCGCGCCTGGGCCACCTTCGCCGCCGGCCGGGCACTGGCCAGGACGGGACGGGCCGGGCGGGCGGCCGCCTTGCGGGCGGCCTGCGGGGCCGGTGCCGGCCGGGCGCCGCCGCCTGGAGAGGACGGAAGGCGTGGCGAGGTCTGGTGCTCAGGCGAGGGGCGGTCCGCGCGGCCCGTGCGCCGCGGGCCATCGGGCCGGACCGGGCCTGTCCGGCGCGCCCGTCATGGTCGGCGGGGCGGCCAGGGCGAGGGCGGCCCCGGCCTGGGGCGTGAGCGGCGGCAGGCCGGTCTGCGGCGGCGGATGGCAGGCC
>NZ_JBSXMU010000056.1:0-23877 GCF_054073225.1 Teichococcus aerofrigidensis | reverse complement strand
GAGACGGGGGGCGCGGCGGCGAGCGGCGGGGCGGAAGGCGCCGGGGCCACGCCCCCGCCGCCCGGCGGCACCTGTGGGCGAGGCAGCGGCGGCTGTCCCGCCTGCCGCGCCGTTTCCTCGAGGCGCGGCGGCAGGTCGGGCACGGCATCCACCGTCCGGAGGCCGGCGCCACTCCATTGATACCAGGCGAAGTAGCCACCACCGGCCAGCAGCGCGCCCAGCAGGATCAGGAGGCCGGTTGGGACGCCGCGGTCCGGGACCGGCTCGGGGAAGATCAGCTCGCGACCCTGCTGCGGCGCTCCGGCCGCCTCCCGGAAGCGGCGCACCAGATCCGGCGCGTCCAGGCCCATGGCCTCGGCATAGCTGCGCACGAAGCCGGCGCCGTAGGCGGTGCCGGGCAGATCCTCGGGCCGTCCCTCCTCCAGCGCCGCCATGTAGCGCATGTTGATGCGCAGCCTCTGGGACATGTCCTCCAGGCTGAGGCCGAGCGACATCCGGGCCTCGCGCAGCGCCTGGCCAACGCGAGCCGCCTCCATGCCGGAGGCTTCCATCCGGGTCTGCCGCTTGCTGTCCTGAAGCACGGGACGAATGACCTCAGCGCTGGGCGGAAAGGCGATTCCGCATACACGCATGAGGCCATGTCTTGGCGGTGGCCGCAACCTCAAGCCATGCGGACCCGCGCCCGCGGCGGCCCCGCGGAGACTTAGTGGCCCGCGGCGCGCGCCGCCACGGCCGCTTCCGCCTGATCGAGCAGCTCGCCGATGATCTCGGCCACCGGCTGCTCCCGCGTCACCATGCCCACGCTCTGGCCGGCCATGAGGGAGCCGTTCTCGACGTCGCCGTCGATCACCGCCCGGCGCAGGGCGCCGGCCCAGAAGTGCTCGATGTCGAGCTGGGCGGCCTCCCGCGTCAGCTCTCCCCCCTTGTAGCGCCGGATCACCTCGGCCTGATGCGCCAGGAAGCGCTTGGTCCCGTCATTCTGCAGGGCGCGGACAGGAATAACCGGAAAGGCGTCGTCCAGCTGCACGGTGGGCATGGCGTCCCGCGCGGCGCCGCGCAGGAAGGCCCGCTTGAAGTTCGGATGCGCGATGCTCTCGGTGGCGCAGACGAAGCGGGTGCCGATCTGCACGCCGGCCGCGCCCATCTCCAGATAGGACAGGATGGCCTCGCCCCGGCCGATGCCGCCGGCCACGAAAACCGGCACGTCGCGGATGTGCGGCAGGATCTCCTGCGCCAGCACGGTCAGGCTGACCGGTCCGATATGCCCGCCGGCCTCGGAGCCCTCGATGACCAGGGCATCGGCGCCGGAGCGGACCAGCTTCTTCGCCAGGGCCAGGGCCGGGGCGAAGCAGATCACCTTCGCGCCGCCTTCCTTCGCGGCCTTGATGGCCGGGCCCGGGGGAATGCCGCCGGCGAAGACGACATGGCCGACCTTCGCGTCCAGGCAGACCTGCACCAGCTCCATCAGGTTCGGATGCATGGTGATCAGGTTGACGCCGAAGGGCCGGTCGGTCAGGGCCTGCGTGGCGGCGATCTCCTCGGCCAGCCGCTCGGGCATCATGGCCCCGCAGGCGATGACGCCGAAGGCCCCCGCATTCGACAGGGCGGCGACCAGGTTGCGCTCGCTGACCCAGCTCATGGCGCCGCCGAGGATGGCGTGGCGCGAGCCGAGGAAGGCCGCGCCGCGCGCCATCAACGTCTCGACGGAACCGGGCCGCACCGCGGCGGAACCGGCCTGCTCCTGGAGGGCCATCAGCCCTCGGCGTCCAGGCCGTAGGCGGTGTGCAGGGCCCGCACGGCCAGCTCGGTGTACTCGGCGCCGACCAGCACGCTGGTCTTGATCTCCGAGGTCGAGATGACCTGGATGTTGATGCCCTTCTCCGACAGCGCCTTGAACATCGTCGCCGCGACGCCGGCATGGGAGCGCATGCCGATGCCGACGATGCTGATCTTGGCGACATCCGGATCGGTCAGCATGGCCTCGAAGCCGATGGTGGCGCGCGCCTTCTCCAGCACGTCCTTGGCGCGCGGCAGATCGGTCTTGCCGACGGTGAAGGTCATGTCGGTGGTGCCGTCCGCGCCCAGGTTCTGGACGATCATGTCGACATTCACATTGGCGGCCGAGAGCGGTACGAAGACCTCGGCGGCGACGCCCGGCTTGTCCGGCACCCGGCGCAGCGTCACCTTGGCCTCGTCGCGGGAATAGGCGACACCCGTCACCAGCGGCTGTTCCACGATCTCATCCTCATCCACGACCAGAGAACCAGGGAGGGGCTCGCCCGGCTTGTCCTCGAAGGAGGACAGCACCTGCACCCGCACCCGCTGCTTCATCGCCAGCTCGACCGAGCGGGTCTGCAACACCTTGGCGCCGACCGAGGCCAGCTCCAGCATCTCCTCATAGGCCACCGCCGGCAGCTTGCGCGCGCGCGGCACGATGCGCGGGTCGGTGGTGTAGATCCCGTCGACATCGGTGTAGATGTCGCAGCGGTCGGCCTTCACCGCGGCGGCGACGGCGACGGCGGAGAGATCCGACCCGCCGCGCCCCAGCGTGGTCACGCGATTGTCCGGCCCGACGCCCTGGAAGCCGGCGACCACGGGCACCTGGCCCATCCGCATCCGCTCGATCAGGACGGCGCCCTCGATCTCCTCGACCCGCGCCTTGCCGTGCGCGGCGTCCGTGCGGATGGGGATCTGCCAGCCCTGCCAGGAGCGGGCATCGACGCCGATGGTCTGGAGCGCGATGGCCAGCAGGCCGATCGTCACCTGCTCGCCGGTGGCCACCACCGTGTCATACTCCCGCGCGTCATGCAGCGGCGAGAGCTCCTGGCACCATTTCACCAGCTGATTGGTGACGCCGGACATGGCGGACACGACGACGGCGACCTCGTTCCCGGCGTCGACCTCGCGCTTGACCCGGTTGGCGACGTTGCGGATACGGTCCAGATCGGCGACGGAGGTGCCGCCGAACTTCATCACGATACGGGCCATGCGGGTCTGAAGGATCGCTTCCGGTGGGGCTTCGGGGGCCGGCCACGGTTGCAGCCGGCGAAGGGCTGGGACAGATAACCAAGGCCGCGCCCCGCCGCAACCTGCAACCGCAGGCCGCCGCCGCGCCGGCGCCATGCCCGGAGGCCCCGCCATGCCCGCCAGCAATACCGCCAGCAATACCGCCATGGCCGGCGAGATCGCCAAGTTCGACGCCCTGGCGGCGCGCTGGTGGGACCCGGCGGGGCCGATGGCGCCGCTGCACCGGATGAATCCGCTGCGCTGCAGCTGGATCGCCCGCCGCCTGGCCGCCGCGACCGGGCGCGCCGGCGAGGATCTCTCCGGCCTGGCCATCCTGGATGTCGGCTGCGGCGCCGGGCTGGCCAGCGAGGAGCTGGCGCGGAAGGGCGCGGCGGTGACCGGCCTGGACGCCGCCGGCGAGGCGCTGGCGGCGGCCCGCGCCCATGCGGCGGCGGGCGGGCTCTCCATCGACTACCGCCAGGGCCTGCCGGAGGATCTCGCCGCCGAGGAGCGGCGTTTCGATGCCGTGGTGGCGCTGGAGGTGATCGAGCATGTGGCCGATCGCCCGGCCTTCCTGGCGGCCCTGGCGGCGGTGACCAGGCCGGGCGGCATGGTCTTCCTCTCCACCCTGAACCGCACGCCGAAAGCCTTTCTCTTCGCCAAGCTGGGGGCCGAGTACCTGCTGCGCCTGCTGCCGCGCGGCACGCATGACTGGCGGATGTTCGTGACGCCGGCCGAGCTGGGCGCCGAGGCCCGCCGGGCCGGCCTGCGGACCACCGACATCGCCGGCATGGTGCCCGGCCTTCCGCGTCAGGAATGGCGGGAGAGCCGGGACGTCTCGGTCAACTACATCGTGGCGATGCGCCGGGACTAGCGCGGCGCCGGGGGCCTCAGCCGTCCGCGCGCGGCACCCAGGGGAGCCGCGCGATCTCGATGCCCTCGTCCCGCAGGGCCTCGGCCTCGGCGTCCGAGGTCTCGCCGTAGATGCCGCGATGGTCGCTTTCGCCCCGGTGCATCCGGCGCGCCTCCTCCGCGAAATCGGCGCCGACGTCCTCGCAGTGCCGCTCCACCTCGGCGCGCATCCTCTGCAGCAGGGCGAGCATCTGCGCCGGCATAGGCCCGGCCACGGCGGGCGCGCCGGCCTTGGGAGCCACGGGGGGCGGAGGCGCTGGCTCGGCCACCTGCCCCTTGCCGATGGCGGGCGCCATCAGGGCGCGCGAGACCCTGGTGCCGCCGCAGACAGGGCATTCGATCAGCCCGCCGCGGGCAAGCTTCTCGTAGGCCTGGCTGTCCTTGTACCAGCCATCGAAACCGTGGTCCTGATCGCAGCGCAGCTGATAGTGGATCATGCCTTCGCCAAGCCAATGACGGGGAGGAAGGGGCGGCTGCCGCCGGGACCGGCCTCAGCCGCCCTGCAGCATGGCATCGAGCTTGCCGGTACGGTCCAGCGCGAAAAGATCGTCGCAACCGCCAATCGCCTCGCCGTCGATGAAGATCTGCGGCACCGTGCTGCGGCCGCCGGAGCGCCGGATGGCTTCCTGCCGCTCCGCCGAGCCGTGCGGGGAATCGTATTCCCGGAAATCGACGCCCTTGCGGCCCAGCAGCAGCTTGGCGCGGGAGCAGTAGGGGCAGAAGGCGGTGGTGTAGATTTCGACCTGGGCCATGCAGCACAGATCGTCTCGCTCCAGGCGACGGTCAAGGGCGTTTCACACCCGTGGCCACACCGGAGCACGGGCTGTCACTGCCCCGCCGCGCGGGGCGCCGCGGTGCGCGCCGCCGCCAGCACATCCACCGAGGCGGCGCCGGCGGCCAGCAGCAGCCGCGTGCAGCCCCCCACCGTCGCGCCGGAGGTCAGCACGTCATCCACCAGCAGCAGTCGGCGGCCCTCGATCCGCCGTGCCGCCCCGGCCGCGAGGGTAAAGGCCCCTTCCAGCACCAGGGCGCGCTGCGCCGCGCCGAAATCGGCCAGCGGCGGCGTGCGCCGGGCGCGGAGCAGCAGATCCGGCGCCCAGGGCCGGCCGGAGAGGCGCGACAGGCGGCGTGCCAGCAGCGCCGCCTGGTTGTATCGTCGCGTCAGCAGGCGGCTGCGGTGCAGCGGCACCGGGAGGATCAGCTCCGCCTCCGCCAGCAGCTCCCGCCCGGCCCGCACCATCTGCCGCGCCAGCAGGCCGGCCAGTTCGGTGCGGTCGCCATATTTCAGGGGCAGGATGAGCCGCCGGGAGCCCTCGTCATAAAGAAGAGCCGCACGGGCACGGCCGTAATCCGGTGGGCGCACCAGGCATTGCGCGCAGGCGAGCCCCTCCCCTTCCGCCGCTGGCAGGCCCTGGCCGTCATGCTGGAAGGGCAGACCGCAACGGTCGCAACAGGGCGAGTTGATCAGCGTCGTGGCGCGGAAGCAGGCGGTGCAGAGCGTGTCGTGGTCGAGCACCGGCTCGGCGCAGGCCATGCAGCGGGGCGGGAGCAACAGGTCGATCGCGGCGGCGCCCAGGCGGCGCAGACCGGTGGAACAGGCGGGCGCGACCCAGCGGCGAAGCGTATTCACCATTTCGTGAGATTAGGCCTGCATCCCGATGGCGCACAAGCCGCCTTGCACGTCGCCGCTCCCGAGGGCATCTGCCCGGCATGGCGGATGCGATGCAGGTTTTCGATCGGGCTCTGGTGCGCCGCCGGCGGGACCGCGCGGCGGGCGGGATCGGCGCTGTCGCCCCCATCCTGGAGGCGGCGGCGGCCCTGTTGCTGGATCGGCTGGACGACACCACGCGCCGCTTTCACCGCGCGCTCGACCTCGGCGGCCGTGGCGTGGTGGCTCCCGCGCTGCGCGCGCGCGGCATCGGGCAGGTGGTGTCGATGGATCTCTCCACCGCCATGGCGCGCCGGCCAGGACCGGAGGAGGGCATCCTGCCCCTGGCCGGGGATGAGGAGTGGCTGCCCTTCGCACCCGGCAGCTTCGACCTGGTCCTGGCCAACCTCTCCCTGCACTGGGTGAACGATCTGCCGGGCGCCCTGCTGCAGCTCCGCCGCGCCATGGCGCCGGATGGCCTGTTCCTGGCCAGCCTGCCGGCGCTCGGCACCCTGCAGCCGCTGCGCGAGGCCCTGGCCCGCGCCGAGAGCGAGCTGCGCGGCGGTCTCAGCCCGCGCGTCTCGCCCTTCCCGGAGCTGCGCGATGGTGCTGCGCTGCTGCAACGGGCCGGCTTCGCCATGCCGGTCGCCGACCGGGACCGGCTGGACCTGCGCTACCGCAGCCCGCTCGCGCTGCTGCGGGATCTCCGCGCCGCCGGAGAGGGCAATGCGGTCCTGGCGCGCGACCCGCGCGTTCCGCCCCGCGCGCTGTTCCCCATGGCGCTGGCGGCGCTGACCCCCGGCCCGGATGGCCTGGCCATGCCGCTGGAGATGCTGATCCTGACCGGCTGGGCCCCCGGCCCGGACCAGCCGCGCCCGGCCCCCCGCGGCAGCGCCGGCCTGCGCCTCGCCGATGCACTGGGGACGGTCGAGCACGGGACCGGCGAGCGGCCCGGGAACTAGGAGCGCATTCCTGCCGCCGGTGGCAGCCCTGCGCAGGCATGGCTTGCAACACCGCCCGTTGGCGCGCATTTTTCCCCGTCATGGAACAGTCTGGTGCAGAGGCGCGGCGGATCACCCTGCACGCGCCTGAGGATTTCGAAGGGATGCGGCGCGCGGGGCAGTTGGCCGCGGCCACGCTCGACATGATCGCCCCGCATGTCCGGCCGGGGGTGAGCACGGGCGAGTTGGATCGTCTCTGCGATGCCTTCATCCAGGAGAACGGCGCGGTCTCGGCCTGCCTCGGCTACCGGGGCTATCCGAAGTCGGTCTGCATCTCGCTCAACCACGTGGTCTGCCATGGCATCCCGGGCGACCGGGTCCTGGTGGACGGTGACATCCTGAACATCGACGTCACCGTCATCCTCGACGGCTGGTACGGCGACACGAGCCGCATGTATGTCGCCGGCACGCCCAGCACCAAGGCCCGGCTGCTGATGGACGTGACCTATGACAGCCTGCTGCGCGGCATCAAGGTGGTGAAGCCCGGCGCCCGGCTTGGCGATATCGGCCACGCGATCCAGAGCTACGTGGAGAAGAACCGCTTCAGCGTGGTGCGGGATTTCTGCGGCCACGGCATCGGCCGCACCTTCCACGCCTCGCCCAACGTGCTGCATTTCGGCCGCCCCGGCGAGGGGCCGGTGCTGAAGCCCGGCATGTTCTTCACCATCGAGCCCATGGTGAACATCGGCCGCCCGGAGGTGAAGGTGCTCGATGACGGCTGGACCGCCGTGACGCGGGACCGAAGCCTCTCCGCCCAGTTCGAGCACATGGTGGGCGTCACCGAGACCGGCTGCGAGGTCTTCACCTTCTCCCCAGCGGGGCTCGACAAGCCGCCCTACGCCGTCTGAGCGGCGGGCGGAGCCCCAGGCGGCTCCGCCCTGCTCCCCTCAGCTCCCCCTCAGGGCGCGGTGGCCGGCACGCCGGCCTCGCGAAGCGCCTCGGCCTGGCGCGCCGCCAGTTCCTGCTCGTTGAAGTCGGCGATCAGCTCCTGGAACAGGCGGTGCCAGTTGAGTTCGGCGCGCAGCCGCATGAAGGCGCTGCCCAGGCCGACCGCGCCACGATCCACCAGCACGAATTCACGCGGCGGCTTGACCCCTCCGGTGCGCTTCAGCCCGGCATGCACCTCGGCCGCGACCTTGCGGCCGAAATCCGGGTCGTCCACCTCCTGGATCGGCCGCACGCGGTCGTCGAGCAGGGGCTCGTGCAGGAACCGCGCCCAGAGGCCGAGCACCTCCATCTTCTCCTTCGACAGGTTGGTGAAGCCCCAGATCCGGTAGGCCTCGGCCGCCTTGTCCCGATCCTCGTCGCGCAGCGCCTCGTACAGCATGATGACGCCGCGCAGGAAGGCGGGGGGGAAGACCCGGATGGCGCCGAAGTCGAGGAGGTTGATGCCCGCGGGCCCCTCCTCCGAGGGCTGCCGCACCTGGTAGTTGCCGAGGTGCGGATCGCCATGGATCACGCCGTAGCGGTAGAAAGGCAGATACCACGCCTTGAACAGCGCCGTGGCATAGGCGTTCCGCTCCTCCTGCGAGGGCTCCTCCGCCAGCCGCTCGAGGATCGGCCGGCCGTCGAGCCAGCTCATGGTCAGCAGGCGGCGGGTGCAGTACCCCTCGACCGGGCTGGGCGTGCGCACCTCCGGCACCGGCGCCAGCATCCGGTTGTAGAGCCGCATCTGCGCCGCCTCCCGGCCATAGTCCAGCTCCTCCCGCAGCCGGTCGCACAGCTCGACATAGACATCGTCGTGCTGGATGGCATCGTCCATCCGCGCGAAGATCCCCATGGCCAGCTTGAGCTGGCGGAGGTCCGCCTCCACCACGCTGGCCATGTCGGGGTATTGCAGCTTGCAGGCCACCAGCCGGCCATCGGGCAATGTCGCGCGATGCACCTGGCCGAGGCTCGCCGCCGCCGCCGCCTCCTGGCCGAAGCTGGCGAACTTCGACTGCCAGGCCGGCCCCAGCTCGGAGGACATCCGGCGGCGCACGAAGGCCCAGCCCATCGGCGGGGCATTGGCCTGCAGCGCGGCCAGCTCCTGCGCATATTCCGGCGGCAGGGCATTGGGCACGGTGGTCAGGAACTGCGCCACCTTCATCAACGGGCCCTTCAGCCCGCCGAGCAGCGCCTTGAGGTCGCCCGCATGGGCATTGCGGTCGGTGCGGATACCGAGGAACCGCTCCCCCGCCACCCGTGCCGCGATGCCGCCCACCGCGCCCGAGGTGCGTGCCATGCGGCGGATCTCGCCAAAGAGGCTGCTCGCCTCGCGGTCGTCAGCCATCGGCACGCTCCAGTTCGTCGATGAAGCCGGAAATGACGTTCAGCCCCTTGTGCCAGAAGGCCGGGTCCGAGGCATCGAGGCCGAAGGGCGCCAGCAGCTCGCGGTGCCGCAGGGTGCCGCCCGCGCGCAGCAGTTCGAGATACTTGCCCTGGAAGTCCGGTACGCTGCCCTCCTGATGGACGCCGTAGAGCGCGTTCACCAGGCAATCCCCGAAGGCATAGGCATAGACATAGAACGGCGTGTGGACGAAATGCGGCACGTAGGACCAGAAGATCTCGTAGTCCGGCGTGAACTCGAAGGCCGGGCCGAGGCTTTCGGTCTGCACCTGCATCCAGAGCGCGCCGATCTCCTCGCGCGAGAGCTCGCCCCGGCGGCGGGAGTCGTGCAGCAGGGTCTCGAAACGGTAGAAGGCGATCTGCCGCACCACCGTGTTCAGCATGTCCTCGACCTTGCCGGCCAGCAGCGCGCGGCGGCGGCGCGGATCGGTCTCGGCGTCCAGCACGGCGCGGAAGGTCAGCATCTCGCCGAAGACGCTGGCGGTCTCGGCCAGGGTCAGCGGCGTGCCGGACATCAGATAGCCCTGCTTCGCCGCCAGCACCTGGTGCACACCGTGGCCCAGCTCATGCGCCAATGTCATCACGTCGCGCGACTTGCCGTGGTAGTTCAGCAGCAGATAGGGATGCGCCGAGGGCACCGTGGGGTGGGCGAAGGCACCGGAGGACTTGCCGGGGCGCAGCGCCGCGTCGATCCAGGGCCGGTCGAAGAATTCTCGCCCGACGCGGCCGAGCTCCGGGCTGAAGGCGGAATACGCCGCGAGCACGCGCTCCCGCGCCGCGTCCCAGGGGATCCGGCTGTCGTCCTCATCCGGCAGGGGCGCATTACGGTCCCAGTGCTGCAGCTTCGGCAGCCCCAGCCACCGCGCCTTCATGGCGTAGTAGCGGTGCGACAGCGCCGGGTAGCTGGCCGTCACGGCCGAGACCAGGGCGTCCACCACCTCGTCCTCGACCATGTTGGCGCGGTTGCGGCTGCTGCCGGGGCGCGGATACTTCCGCCAGCCGTCGATGATCTCCTTGTCCTTGGCGAGGGTGTTGGTGATCAGGGTGAACAGCCGCGCCTTGTCCCCGAAGGCGGCGGCGACGCCCTTCGCGGCGGCCTCGCGCACCGATCGGTCGCGGTCGGAGAGCTTGTTCAGGGCGCCGGAGACGTTCAGCGTCTCGCCCTTCACCGTCACCTGCATGGCGGTGATGGTCTCGTCGAACAGGCGGTTCCAGGCGGAGCGCCCGGTCACCTCCTTCTCGTGCAACAGGCGCTCGACCTCGTCCGAGAGCTGGTGCGGACGGAAGACGCGCAGGTCGCGCAGGAAGGGCCGCCAGTGGCGCAGGGCGGCCGAGCCGGCGAACTTCTCCTCCAGCCTCGCCTCCTCGAGCCGGTTCAGCTCCAGCGTGAAGAACAGCAGATGGGTGGAGATGCCGGTCACCCGCTCCTGCATGTCCTGGTAGAAGCGGCCGTTGGCGGGGTCCTGGGAGTCTCCCGAGAACAGCAGCTGGGCGAAGGACATCACCCGTCCCAGCACCTCGTCGATTCGCTGGTAGGTCGCGATGGCCTCGGCCAGCCTGTCGCCGGAGAGGCCCGGGAGTTGCCCGGCATGCCCTTCGGCGAAGGTCCGGGCCTCGGCCTCGGCGCGGGCGAGATCGGCCTCCAGCGCCGGGTCCGCGGTGCCGTCATAGAGGTCGGAGAGATCCCAGACCGGCAGCCCCGCCGCATCCTTTCCCCCCTGGGAGCGGGCGGCGGTGTCTCGGGTCGGATGGCGGAGAGAGTGAAGCTGCACGGGAGGCCCTGCGGTTGTGAGATTTGCTCCCGTGGATATAAGCCCATGGATGGGGAGGCCAAGCGCCCCCCGTCCGATTGCCGCCCGCCGCCAACCGACGCGCGCGCCATGAAGCCGGCCGCAGATCGGCTGCGCCCCGATTCCGACAGGCCAATCTCTGACAGGCCAATCTCTGACAGGACGCTGGACGACCCATGCCCGAGCAGGACAAGAGCCACAGCATCCCCGCGCTGCTGCTGAACCAGGCCCGCCGCTGGCCCGACAGGCCGATGCTGCGCTACTGGCGCGACGGCGGCTGGCGGCGGATGCGCTGGGCCGAGTTCGCCCTGCAGGTCGCCGCCGTGGCGGCCGGGCTGCGGAGCCACGGCGTCGCTCCCGGTGACCGGGTGCTGCTGCTGGCGGAGAACCGTCCGGAGTTCCTGATCGCCGATACGGCGCTCATGGCGATCGGTGCCGTCACCGTGCCTGCCTACACGACCGGCACGGTCGCGGATCACGGGCATATCCTGCGGGACGCCGGGGCGCGCTGCGCCATCGTCTCCACCGCCAGGCTCGCCGCCAGCCTGCGGGAGGCCGCCGGCGCCGGCGGCCTGGATCTGATGGTGACCATGGAGCCTGTCGAGGAGGCTGTGGACTGGTCCGATCTGGCGGCGGCAGGCGGCGACCTGGCCATGCTCGCCGCCGAGGTGGATCACATCCCCGATGGCCGCCTGGCCTGCCTGATGTACACCTCCGGCACCGGCGGCCCGCCCAAGGGCGTCATGCTTCCGCATCGCGCCATGCTGGCCAACCGCCGCGGCATCGAGAGCTTCATCCGGCGGCTGAACCTGCCCGAGGATGGCTGCTACCTCTCCTTCCTGCCGCTGTCGCACGCCTATGAGCACACGGTGGGCTACCTGCTCTGCTCCTTCGGGATCGAGCTGGTGTTCAGCCGCGGCGCCGAACGGCTGGCCGCCGAGCTGACCGAGATCCGCCCGCATATCGTGACCGCGGTGCCACGGCTGTTCGAGGTGCTGCGGGCCCGCATCCTGGCCGCCGCCGAGAAGCAGCCGCCGCGGCAGCGGATGCTGTTCGAGGCGGCGCTCCGCCTCGGGCTGCGGCGCCTGGACGGGCCGGCGCTCGGCCTCTGGGGGCGGCTGCAGGACGCGGTGCTGGACCGGCTGGTGCGCCGCCGCATCCGGGGCCGCTTCGGCGGACGCATGATGGCCCTCGTCTCCGGTGGCGCGCGCCTCGACCCGGACCTGTCCGGCTTCTTCCTCGCCCTCGGCCTGCCGGTGCTGCAGGGCTACGGGCAGACGGAGGCCGGGCCGGTGGTCAGCGTCAACCTGCCCTGGGACAACGACCGGCACAGCGTCGGCCGCCCCCTGCCCGGCGTGACCCTGCGCATCGCCGAGGATGGCGAAGTGCTGGTCCAGGGGCCGCTGGTGATGGATGGCTACTGGGGCAATGCCCAGGCCACCGCCCAGGCGCTTCGCCCCGACACCCCGGAGGGGCCGCCCTGGCTGCACACCGGCGACACCGGCCGTCTGGAAGGAGGCCGGCTCTACATCACCGATCGCAAACGGGATTTCATCAAGACGGCGGGGGGCGAGATGATCAGCCCGGCCCGCATCGAGAGCCTGCTGATGGCCGAGCCGGAGATCCAGCATGCCGTGGTCGCCGGCGAGGGACGCCCGGGCATCGTCGCCCTGATCGTCCCGGCCGAGAAGGTGCCGGAGAAGGCGGTGGAGCAGGCGGTGGGGCGGGTGAACCGCAGGCTGGGCGGGCCCGAGCGGATCCGCCGCTTCGCGACCGTGGAGCCCTTCCGGGTCGAGGACGGGCTGCTGACCCCGACCATGAAGATCAAGCGCCGCGCCGTCCTGCAGGCGCGGGAGGAGCTGATCGCCAACCTCTATCGCTGAGGCTGGCGCGCCGCTGGCCTCAGCCGATGGTCTCGAGCACCAGGCGGCGGATCTCGGCCTGGCTCATCGAGGGGCGCGGCTCCGCCTGCCGCAGCAGGGCGGCGGGCAGGCCGGTCTGGAGGATGGAAGGGGTATGGGACGTGTCGTTGTTGTTCTTGTGAATCATGGTCACGCTAGTCATCTTTCCTGGCGCCCGCCGCAGCGGGCCGCCATGTCATCAACAGGTTAAGGATCGTCCTTCGGCCCAGAGGCCGGGATCCGTGAAAAGCCGCGGGTCCCGCGCGGGTTTCAGCGCGGACGCACGGCACCGACATCATCTTCGGGAGAAGGGCCGATCCGCCGCGACAGGCGCGGACAAGGCAAATGCCAGGGGCAGATGCCCGGGAGCGGCCTGAAACGGAGACGGATCAGACAGCATCTACTTGGCACTCCTGATCCGGGATATCAAGCCTGCCGGTCGGTTTCGCCGGCCGGAGCGGCGGCGGGCCGGTCCGGCGGGGCCTCGCCGTCTTCCGCCACCGTGCCGGCCTCCTCCGCCTGGGCGATCTCCTCGCGCTCCACGGCGGCCTCCTGCGCCACCGCCACGAGTTCGGTGCTGACCGGCTGCACCGGCATGACCAGGAAGTCCTCCTTCGCCTCGGGCGCGCTGCGCTGGCGCATGCGGTAGAGGCCCCAACCCGCGATCAATGCCTGCGCCGAGAGGATCAGCCAGCCCAGGCCGGCCGGGCCGAGCCTCCCCATGGCGAGGCCGCCGGCGAAGGGCCCGAGGGCCGAACCGGCGCCCCAGAGGATCAGCAGCCCGCCCGAGGCGGCAGCGAATTCGGAGGGCGAGACATGGTCGTTCACATGCGCCAGCACGAGGCTGTAGGCCGGGATGACCATGGCCCCGAAGGCGGCGACCAGGCTGTAGGACAGCCAGCGCGGCGGATGGTCCGGCACCAGCAGGATCATGGCGAGCAGCGCCATCGCCGCGGCGCCGGCCAGGCTGACGACAAGCAGGCGGCGGTCGATCCGGTCCGAGAGCCAGCCGGCGGGCCAGGTCGCGGCGAAGCCGCCGAGCGACCCGCAGGCCATGAAGATGGCGACGGAGCCGGCATCCAGCCCGATGCGCTGCGCGAAGAGCGGGCCCAGGGAGTAGTAGGCACCCGTGCTGACGCCGATCAGGAAGGCCGCGACCACGCCGAAGGGCGACTGCTCGTAAAGCCGCCGCAGGTTCAGCTCGGCGGCGCCCTCGGCCTGCGCCGGCGCCTGGGCGCGGGAGAGCACGACCGGCACCAGGGCGAAGGAGATGATCATGGAGATCAGGCAGAACAGCACGAAGCCCCGTGGCGGGGCGGCGGTCAGCAGCATCTGGCCGCAGACGCCGGCGATCATGCCGGTCATGCCGTAGATGCTGAGGATGCGGCCGCGCACCGCCGAGGCCGAGGCCCCGTTCAGCCAGCTTTCCACCACGATGAACAGGCCGGCGAAGCAGAAGCCGGTCAGCGCCCGCCCGACCGGCCAGAGCCAGGGATGGATCAGCATCAGATGCAGCAGCGGCACCGAGGAGGCGATCGCCGCCAGTGCCGCGAAGGCCCGGGTGTGCCCCACCACCCGCACCAACTGCCCGCCGCGCAGCGAGCCGAGCATCAGCCCGATGTAGAACCCGCTGCCGACGAGGCCGATCTGCGTCGCGGTGAAGCCCTCCAGCCCGCCGCGCACCGTCAGCAACGAGGATTGCAGCGTATTGCCCATCTGCAGCATGGCATAGCCGAACAGCAGGGCGATGACCGGCGCCAGCGTGGCGGAGAGCGAGGCCACCGGCGCGGTGGCCATGGCGGGGGAGGAAGAGGAGGTAGAGGCCACTCGGCACTCCGCGGGCAGAGGGTGGATACCGCGGGCGGGGTCGCCCGGCGGGTCGCGGCCCGGCCGGCATAACCAGGGACGACCGGCACTTCAAGCCGCGGCCCTGACCACCTCTCGCAGGGTTGCGGATTGGGCCATCGCCGATAAAACCCTGGAAAATTTCCCTGGAAAATAAAAGGAAGGAAACGTCGCATGATCCGCTGGACCACCGGCCGCCGCGCCACGCTCGCGCTGCCGCTCCTCGCCCTCGCCCGCCCCGCCCTGGCCCAGGCGGCCTGGCCCGCGCGCGCGGTCTCGATGGTGACGGGCTATGCCCCGGGCGGCCTGACCGATGTCACGACCCGCGCCATCGCCCAACGGATGGAGCAGGAGCTGGGCCAGCCCATCGTGGTGGAGAACCGGGTGGGGGGCGCCACCTCCGTCGCCGCCACCTATGTCGCCCGCGCCGCGCCGGATGGCTACACGCTGCTGATGGGCGCCTCCTCCCTGGCGATCAACCCGGCGCTGCAGCCTGAGTTGACGCCGCGCGATCCGCAGCGGGAGCTGGAGGCGCTGGGCCTCGCCTACCGCAGTGCCTTCGTGCTGCATGTGCATCCCGACCTGCCGGTGCGCAGCACCGCCGAGTTCATCGACTACGCCAAGGCCAATCCCGGCAAGATCAACTTCGGCAGCAGCGGCACGGGCGCGGTGAATCATCTGGCGCTGGAACTGCTCCGCAAGCGGGCGGGAATCGATGTGCTCCATGTGCCCTATCGCGGCGGCGTTCCGGCCCTGACGGACCTGCGGACCGGCCGGATCCAGGCGATGTTCCAGGCGGCGCTGGAGGCGATGCCGGTGATCCGCGAGGGCGTGACGCGGGCCATCGCGGTGAGCAGCGCGCAGCGGATGGCACTGTTGCCGGGCGTCCCGGCTGTGGCGGAGACCCTGCCCGGCTTCGACGCGGTCTTCTGGCAGGGCCTGTTCGCGCCGCCCGGCCTGCCTCCCACCGTGGTCGCGCCCCTCTCCGCCGCGCTGACGGCCGCCACCGAGGACAAGGGGCTGCGTGCGCGGATGGCCGAGCAGGGCGTCGCCATCGAGACCGGCGACGCGGCGGTCATGCGCCGCATCCTGGCCGAGGACAGCACGCAATGGGGCACGCTGATCCGCGAAGCCGGCATCCGGCCGGAATAGCCGAGAGGCCCGCCGTCACGGCGGCGGGCCCGGCCCTCACATGCCGAGGGCGCGGCGGTACAGATCGAGCAGCGTCTCCTGCTCCTCGATCTCCGCCGGCTCCTGCTTGCGCAGGCGGATCAGCTGCCGGACGACCTTGACGTCGAAGCCGGCGGACTTGGCCTCGGCGAAGATGTCCTTGATGTCGTCGGCCAGCGCCTTGCGCTCTTCCTCCAGCCGCTCCACCCGCTCGATGATCGAGCGCAGGCGATCGACGGCGATGCCGCCGACCTCGGATTCGGGATCGGCGGCCTGACGGTCACGGCTGGCCTTGGCGTCCTGCTCGTCGAAATCGCTCATCAAGGGTCTCCGGGCTGCCGAACACGACCGGCTCCAGGAAGCGGGCCGGGGCGGCGGCATATAACCGGCGGCGCCAGCGGGGGCAAATCCGGGCGCATTCAGATGGCGCCCCTCAACCCTCAGTCATCGCGGACGCGATTTCCGCCAGGAACGGTGGCCCAGCCGCCCTGCGCCAATAAAGAACGCGATGCAGGCAAGTTCCTGTTGTCCGCCCCTTCTGGCGGTCCTGGTACATCCCCGGGCGTCTGGTCACTCCATCTTCACGCCACGGCCTGTTCCGCCGCTGTCTGGCTCCATGTGACTTCCGGGAGACTTCCATCGGGCATTCCGGCGCCGGGGATGTCAGTGCCCCGGGCTGGTGGCGGCGAACCTGGCCTTCTGCTCGGGCGTCGCCTCCTTCTGGTGGAGGGCCTGCCACTCCTTGTAGGGCATGCCGTAGACGATCTCGCGCGCTGCGGGGTCCGGCAGGTCCAGCCCCCGGGCCTCCGCCGCCTCCCGATACCAACGGCTCAGGCAGTTGCGGCAGAATCCGGCCAGATTCATCAGGTCGATGTTCTGCACATCGCTCCGCTCGCGCAGATGTTCCAGCAGGCGGCGGAAGGCCGCGGCCTCCAGCTCCGTGCGGGTGGCGGGGTCGTTGACATCGGTCATGGGCGGGCCCTCCTTCCACCCCAAGGTGGGGTCGCCACCGCCCCTCTGCCAAGCCGGCCGCATCATCGCCCCTGCCTTTGCCTCCCCTGCCTCCCATATGCCCCGTGACCGCCCTTCCCCAGGGCCCGCCTCACACGCAGCCGGGAGACCGCCGCATGATCCGCTATTCCGTCCTGGACCTCGCCCCGATCAATCAGGGCGAGGAGGCCGCCGACGCCTTCCGCCATTCCGCCGACCTCGCGCGCCATGCGGAGGACTGGGGCTACCACCGCTTCTGGCTGGCCGAGCACCACAACATGCCGGGCATCGCCAGCGCCGCCACGGCGGTGGTCATCGGCCACGTCGCCGCCGCCACCCGCCGCATCCGCCTGGGCTCGGGGGGGATCATGCTTCCCAACCATGCGCCGCTCATGGTGGCCGAGCAGTTCGGCACCCTGAACGCCCTCTTTCCCGGCCGCATCGACCTCGGCCTCGGCCGCGCCCCGGGCACGGACATGCGCACCGCCCGCGCGCTGCGCCGCAATCTCTCCGGCGACGCGGACAGCTTCCCGCAGGACGTGGTCGAGTTGCAGAACTGGTTCGCGCCCGTGCAGCCGGGCCAGCCGGTGCAGGCCGTGCCCGGCGGCGGGATGGAGATCCCGATCTGGATCCTCGGCTCCAGCCTCTACGGCGCGCAGCTCGCCGCCATGCTGGGCCTGCCCTTCGCCTTCGCCTCGCATTTCGCGCCGCAGATGCTGGACCAGGCGCTGGCGGTCTATCGCGAGGGCTTCCGCCCCTCGGAGACGCTGAAGCGGCCCTACGCCATGGCGGCGATGAATCTCTTCGCCGCCGCGACCGATGCCGAGGGGGAACGCCTCTTCACCTCGCTGCAGCGCCAGTTCCTCAACCTGCGGCGGGGCACGCCGGGCAAGCTGCCGCCGCCGGCGGAGGATATCGCCGCCCTGCAGCAGGAGGCGCGGCTGGCCGGGGTCGGCCACAGCCTCTCCTGCTCGGCGGTCGGCGCGCCCGCCACGGTGCGCGCCGCCATCGAGGGCTTCCTCGAGCGGACCGGCGTGGACGAGCTGATGCTCACCGGGCAGATCTTCGACCATGCCGCGCGGCTGCGCAGCTTCGAGATCGGCGCCGAGGTGTGTCGTGCCCTGGCGCGGGAGCCGGCGGCCTGCGGCTGAGGCGGGCGAAAGGGGGAGCCGGCCAGGCTCCCGCCGCCGCGGACGTGTCAGGCGTTGCCGGAGAGATAGTCCATGGCCGCCTTCGCGCCCGCATCCTCGTGCGGCACCCCGGCGATGCGCAGCCCCATCTCGACGCCCGACAGCGTGCCCATCAGGGTCAGGTCGTTGAAATCGCCCAGATGACCGATGCGGAAGACCCGGTCGTTCAGCCGGCCGAGCCCGTTGCCGAGCGACATGTTGAACCGCTCCAGGATGGCGGCGCGCAGCGCATTGGCCGAATGCCCCTCCGGCAGGCGCACCGCGGTCAGCGCCGAGGAATAGTGGCGCGGCTCGGCGCACTGCACCTCCAGCCCCCAGGCGCGCACGGCCCGGCGCGTGGCCTCGGCATGGCGGTCGTGCCGGGCGAAGACATTCTCCAGCCCCTCGGCCAGCAGCATGTCGAGCGCGGTATCGAGCGCGTAGAGCATGTTGGTCGCGGGGGTATAGGGAAAGTAGCCGGTGGCATTGGAGGCCAGCATCGGCTTCCAGTCCCAGAAGCTGCGCGGCAGCCGCGCCGTCTCGCTGGCCTTCAGCGCCTTCTCCGAGATGGCGTTGAAGGACAGGCCCGGCGGCAGCATCAACCCCTTCTGACTGCCGGCCACGGTGACATCGACGCCCCATTCGTCATGGCGGTAGTCGATCGAGCCCAGCGAGGAGATGGTGTCCACCAGCAGCAGCGCCGGATGCCCGGCCTCATCCATGGCGCGCCGCACCTCGTCGATGCGCGAGGTGCAGCCGGTGGAGGTCTCGTTGTGCACCACGCAGACGGCCTTGATGGCGTGGCCCCTGTCGACGCGCAGCCGCTCGCCGATGGCCTCGACATCGGCCGCGCGGCGCCAGTCGGTCTGGATCAGCTCCGGGCGCAGGCCCAGGCGCTCGGCCATCTCGCGCCAGAGGAAGGCGAACTGCCCGGTCTCGCACATCAGCACCGTGTCGCCCGGCGAGAGCGTGTTGACCAGCGCCGCCTCCCAGGCGCCGGTGCCGGAGGCCGGGTAGATGATCACCGGCTGCCGCGTCGCGAAGACCGCCTTGACCTTCTCCAGGATCTGCGCGCCGAGCTTGCCGAAATCCGGGCCCCGATGGTCCATGGTCGGGTTGTCGAGCGCGCGCAGCACGCGGTCCGGCACGTTGGTCGGGCCCGGGATCTGCAGGAAATGGCGGCCGGCGGTGGGCCTGGACTGGAAATAGGCCATGATGGTTTCCTCCTCGGGGTCCGATGCGCCGAGGGTTAGGCGTAATCCATGCGTTTCGCCAATGAGTTCGCATTGTCGGATTGATGAGCATTATAGATCGGACAGGCCCGCCGGCGCGCGCTAGACAGGGGCAGGACGAGACGACCGGAAGCGCCAGGAAGCCAAGATGAACGCCATTCACCAGTCCCGGGTGCGGCCGGGTGATACTGCCCTGGCGGCCCGGCTGCGCCGGGAGACCGCGGGCGAGGTGAAGTTCGCCCCGGCCGATCGTGGCCGCTACGCCACCGATGCCAGCATCTACCAGGTGGAGCCCATCGGCGTGCTGGTGCCGCGGAGCATCGAGGATGTGGCGGCGGCGCTGGCGATCTGCCGCGAGGCCGGCGTGCCGGTGCTGCCGCGCGGCGGCGGCACCAGCCAGTGCGGCCAGACCGTCAACCGCGCCCTGGTGATCGACTGCACGAAGTTCCTTCGCGAGGTGATCTCGGTCGATGCCGCGGCGGGCATCGCGCGCGTGCAGCCCGGCATCGCGCTCGGCGCGCTGAACGACGCGCTGAAGGCGCACAGGCTGTTCTTCCCGGTCGATCCCTCCACCTGGGCGCGCTGCACCATCGGCGGCATGGCGGGCAACAATTCCTGCGGCAGCAAGTCGATCCGCTACGGGCTGATGGCCGACAACGTGCTGGCCATCGACGCGCTGCTGGCCAGCGGAGAGCGCTTCACCTTCCGCGAGCTGGGCGACAATCTGGGCGATGACGTCCCCGCCGATGTCGCGGCGCTGATCCAGTCCCTGCGGGCGCTCGGCGCGCGCGAGGCGGAGGAGATCGCGGCGCGCTTCCCGCGGCAGCTCCGCCGTGTCGGAGGCTACAATATCGAGGCGCTGACGCCGGCGGCGCGGGCGGCGGGGCGCGGCAATCTCGCGCGGCTGCTGGTCGGCAGCGAGGGAACGCTGGCCTTCTCCGCCACGCTCGACCTCAAGCTCTGGCCGATCAAGCCGCGCAAGGTGCTGGGCATCTGCCAGTTCCCCACCTTCCGCGCCGCCATGGCGGCCAGCCAGCATCTGGTGACGCTGAATCCCGAGGCGGTGGAACTGGTCGATCGCACCATGATCGATCTCGGCCGCTCCATCGCCCTCTATCGCGACACCATCGAGCGCATCCTGATCGGCGAGCCCGACAGCCTGCTGATCGTCGAATTCCATGGCGACGACGACGCGGCGCTGACGCGCGATCTCGACCGCCTGGAGGAGATGATGGGCGATCTCGGCTATCCCGACCAGGTCGTCCGCGTCACCGACAGCGCCTTCCAGGCCAGTGTCGCCGAGGTGCGCGAGGCCGGGCTGAACATCATGATGTCGATGAAGGGCGACGGCAAGCCGGTCTCCTTCATCGAGGACACCGCCGTCGATCTCGCCGATCTCGCCGACTACACCGAGCGGCTGAACGAGGTCTTCGCGCGGCACGGCACCAAGGGGACGTGGTATGCCCACGCCTCGGTCGGCTGCCTGCATGTGCGGCCGGTGCTCAACATGAAGGACGGCGCGGAGGTGGCGAAGATGCGCGCCATCGCCGAGGAATGCTTCGCCCTCGTCCGCGCGTACAAGGGCAGCCATTCGGGCGAGCATGGCGACGGCATCGTGCGATCGGAGTTCCACGAGCCGATGTTCGGCGCCCGCATCGTCCGCGCCTTTGAGGCGGTGAAGGACAGCTTCGATCCCGACGGGCTGCTCAATCCCGGGCGGGTCGTGCGCGCGCCCCGCATGGATGACCGCAGCCTGTTCCGCTACCCACCCGGCTACCGCGCCGAGGAGGGCATCAGGCCGGCGCTCGACTGGTCCGCCTGGCCGGGTCCGCAGGGCGGGTTCCTCGGCGCCGTCGAGATGTGCAACAACAACGGCACATGCCGGAAGTTCGACGCCAACGTCATGTGCCCTTCCTTCCGCGTCACGCGGGAGGAGCAGCACCTGACGCGCGGCCGCGCCAACACGCTGCGCCTGGCGCTGACCGGCCAGCTCGGCGCGGACGCGCTGGCCGGCGACGAGGTCGCGGAAGCCATGTCGCTCTGCGTCTCCTGCAAGGGCTGCAAGCGCGAATGCCCGACCGGCGTGGACATGGCGAAGATGAAGATCGAGGTGCTGCACGCGCGGGCCCGGCGCCACGGCATCCGGCTGAAGGACCGCCTGATCGCCGAATTGCCGCGCTGGGCGCCCTGGGCCGCGCGCCTGCCCTTCCTCGCCAATGCGCGGGACAGCATTCCCGGCCTTCCCGGCCTGACCGAGCGCTGGCTCGGCCTCGCCGCCGGGCGCAGCCTGCCGAGGTTCCGTCGCGACCGCTTCCGGGATGCCGAGGCGGTGCGGGAGGGGCCGGGCCGCGAGGTGCTGCTCTTCGCCGACACCTTCAACCGCCATTACGAGCCCGAGGTGCTGCGCGACGCGGTGAAGGTCCTGGCCCATGCGGGCTACCGGCTGCGTCCCGCCGCCGCGCCGGACGGGCGACCGCTCTGCTGCGGCCGCACCTATCTGGCCGCCGGCATGGTGGAGCGCGCTCGCGCCGAGGCGCGGCGGACGCTGGAGGCGCTGTCGGCCAGCGACGCGCCCGTAGTCGGGCTGGAGCCTTCCTGCCTGACCACGTTGCGCGACGAGTTCCTCTCTCTGCTGCCCGGTGCCGCGGCCGAGAAGCTCGCCGCCCGCGCCTTCCTGGCCAGCGAGTTCCTGGAGCGCGAGGGCGCCGCGCCGCCGCTGCGCGAGATCGGCGCCGCGCGGGCGCATATCCATGGCCATTGCCATCAGAAGGCCTTCGGTGCCTTTCCCGCGGCGGTGAAGGCGCTGCGCCGCATCCCGGGACTGGAAGTGACGCCGATCGCCTCCTCCTGCTGCGGCATGGCGGGCAGCTTCGGCTACGAGGCAAAGAACCTCGAGACCAGCAAGGCGATGGCCGGTCTCTCTCTGCTGCCCGCGGTGCGCGCGGCGGCGCCAGGGGATGTGATCGTTGCCGACGGCACCTCCTGTCGCCACCAGATCGGCGACCTCGCCGGTCGCGAGGCCGTGCATTCCATCCGGCTGCTGGCGCGGGCTATCCCCCCCGCATGACCCAGCCGAACGACATCCTCGACTTCTGGTTCAGCGAGGGCCTCGACACCCCCCGCGCCGCCTGGTTCCAGCGCGACGATGCCTTCGACGCCGACATTCGCCGGCGCTTCGGCGATCTCCTCGCCCCGGCGCGCGAGGGCGCGCTGGACGGATGGACGGGGCGGCCCGAGGGCACGCTGGCGCTCCTGGTCCTGCTCGACCAGTTCCCACGCAACCTGCATCGCGGCCGGCCGGAGGCCTTCGCCAGCGATGCCAGGGCGCGCGAGGTCGCGCGCCAGGCGGTGCTGGCCGAGGCACAGGATCTGCGGCTGCCGCCCGCGGCGCGGAGTTTCCTCTATCTGCCCTTCGAGCATTCCGAGGCGATGGCGGACCAGGATCTCTCCGTCACCCTGTTCGAGGGGCTGCGCGACGAGCCGGCCTCGCGCGCGGCGGGCGGCAGCATCGACTATGCCTGGCGGCACTGGCGGGTGATCCATGCCTTCGGTCGCTTTCCGCACCGCAACGCGGCACTGGGCCGGGCCAGCACGGCGGCGGAAGAGGTTTATCTCACCCGCCCCGATGCCGGATTCTGAAGGCGCGCGGAAATCCGGGACCGGCCGGTTTCGGCGGGTCTCTTCACAAGTGAGTGCGCGGATGGACGCCCTGGGGGCCCGCTCCCTCCGTTAAAGGCGCAATCCGGCCCCTGGCCAAGCCGATCGGCCCCGCGCGTGTGTTGCCGCCCGCCTCATCTATCGAAAGCTTTACCGCCGAGCCTCTGCCATCCGAAGGATATTCCATTTATCAAGGATTTGCGGGCGGTTTCCGGCGGCCACCCGCGACGGAGAGGTTCCGCCGCCCCGACCACCTCAAGTCTGTGTTCTTTCTGCCACAGTTCGCCGCGATTGCAGGAGGGAACCGCAACCTGGACCTGCAACCCCGGTTTTCTCGTCGCCCGCTCCAAAGCGTTGCGTTTCAAGGGACCACAACAATGACGCTTCGTCGCATCCTGCTTGCTGCCACCATTCTTTCCGTGCCGGGTGCCGCCATGGCGCAGGACGCCTGGTATTCCCCGACCTCCTGGCTGCCCACCGCCGCTGCTGAGCCGATTCAGGGCGTCTATCTCGGTGCCGGCGCCGGCTGGAACCATTCCGATCGCCGTGGCCTGACGGCACAGGGCGGCGCGGCCAACTACTTCGACTCCACCTTCAGCAACCGTCAGGGCAAGCTGGGCTTCGAGGAAGGCGCCATTGGCGTGCTCTCCCTCGGTTACGGCTTCGGCAACGGCTTCCGCACGGAGATCGAGGGCAGCTACCGCTACAACAGCGTCGACCGCATGGGCGGCTTCCAGAACCGCATCGGCGGCCAGCCCGGCGTGGCGATGAACAGCATCGACGGCGAGCAGCACCAGTACGCCGTGATGGCCAACCTGTTCTACGACTTCCAGCTGCCGCGCTGGTTCCCGAACATGCCGGTGGCCGTGGTGCCCTATATCGGCGGCGGCGTCGGCTATATGTGGACCGACATCAACAGCAGCGGCACGCAGATCGGCGCCGCGGGCAACCGCGTCGTGGTCGATGACAGCGCCGGCTCCTTCGCCTACCAGGGCATCGCCGGCCTGTCCTTCCCGATCACCGCCGTTCCGGGTCTGTCGATCACCGCCGAGTACCGCTACACCGGCGCCCTGCAGACCAAGTTCGACGGCAATGTGACCAGCCCGACCGGCGTGCGCTCGAACGGCAAGTTCGAGATGGATCAGGCGCACAACCACTCCGCCCTGATCGGCGTGCGCTACGCCTTCAACCAGCCGGTCCCGCCGGCCCCGGTTCCGGTCGCTCCGGC